>JAFDHD010000002.1 GCA_019308995.1 Deltaproteobacteria bacterium
GGAATCTTTTTCAAAAATTATTTAGAAGGCTGCGGCTGCATTGGCAGCCGCAGCCTTGTTAGTTTTTTTAGGAGGGGGTTTGGGGGAACCCTTTTTTTTCAAAAAAAGGGTTCCCCCAGGATCATACAGAAACCGGCGGTCGGCGGTCAGCCCAGGGCCGGGCCTGTTCAAGCTGGGCCGCCAGCCGGAAAAGGGTAGCCTCATCGCCGAAGCGCCCCACAAAATGAGCACCCACCGGAAGACCTTCCTCGTTCCAGAAAAGCGGCACTGACATGGCCGGCTGCCCGGTGGCGTTAAAGGTGGCCGTAAAGGGGGCGAACTGAACCACGCGCTCCCAGGCCTGCATGGGATTTTCCTCTGGCGCGTCAAAGGTGCCGATAGGAACGGGCGGCTCACCCAGCACCGGCGTGAGCAGTATGTTGTAATCCACGAAAAATTTGGCGATATCGCGAGCAACCCTTTGCAGCATCTGTATCGAAAGAAGGTAGTCCGAGGCGCTAAACTGACGCCCCTGCTCGTACAGGGCCCAGGTAAGCGGCTCGTAATTATCTGGCTGAGGGGTTTGATTGGTTAGCAGGGCTATTCCATTGATGGTCGAAGCCAACCCTCCGGCCCACAGAACGGTGAAGGCCTGCGCGAACATCTCTTCACCCCCTGGAGTCGCTGGCGCCGCTTCGACCACTTCATGTCCCAGCTCCTCACACAGCACGGCCGCGTCACGCACCGCGGCGAGGCAGTCGGCATGCACCGGTGTTCCGGTAACCGCAGCAGTGGTAAAGGCGATGCGCAGCCGTCCGGGATCCACCCCGACCTCCTCAAGAAAAGGGCGGGCCGGCGGCGGCGCCCAGTAGGGGTCGCCGACAACCGGGCCTGAGGTGGCGTCTAGCAGGGCGGCGCTGTCACGCACCGAGCGCGTGACAGCATGCTCAATGACCAGGCCGGAGAACATATCACCAAAATCAGGGGCCAGGGAGTTGCGCGCCCGGTTGGGTTTCAGGCCAAAGACCCCGCAGCAGGAGGCTGGAATGCGGATGGAGCCGCCGCCGTCATTGGCGTGGGCCATGGGAACCAGACCCGAAGCGACCGCCGCGGACGAACCCCCACTGGAACCGCCGGTGGTCCTCTCAGTGTTCCAGGGGTTACGGCTGGGGCCGAAGAGGTGAGGCTCGGTCGTGGGGAGAAGGCCGAGCTCCGGCGTGTTAGTTTTGCCCAGGGAGATCAGACCGGCCTTTTTTTGCCTTATTGTCAGTTCACTGTCATGATCAGGCACAAAATCACGCAGGAGGGCCGTTCCCATGGCCATGCGCACCCCAGCATAATAGGCCCCGATGTCCTTCATCAGAAAAGGCACCCCGGTAAACGGCCCGTCAGGGATTTCACCTTTGGCCGCCTCACGCGCCAGGTCGTACATCGGCGTGATGACCGCGTTAAGGCTCGGGTTCAAACGTTCAATACGCTCAATGGCCGCCTCGACCAGCTCGATGGGTTGAACCTCCTTCGAGCGCACCAGTTCCGCCTGGGCTGTGGCGTCAAGAAAAGCAAATTCGTCATGACTCGACATGGCTGTCATTCCTTTCATTAAAAGTCAGCGTTCCAGTTCCGCCGGGAGGCAGACCTCCGGCCCAAGTTGACCGCTGAGATTAGCCTCCTAAATCTGGTTGATCACGTCCTCAGAAATCCTGTTATGCTGTGTCTTTATAAATACCTGTCGCTTGCCTCCTTCACCGACTAACTATTATAAATAGTATTATGGTTCAATTTTTATTGCAATAGTGCAGCTTGTCAATAACTAAAATCCAGCCCTGTGGGAAAGGGCACAAACATCGTGCCCCCCTGGTCTATCGTCGCTCGCCCGCACCCCTTGTAAGAAAAGGGGCACAATGAGAAAGACCTTAAAATTGAACAAAAAAACTCTACCCCAGAGTGTTATCTGCCAAACAGCTGATTCATCCTCATCAGCAGGGCCAGGTCGCCATCGGTCCGGTACTTCTGCTGAACAAGCATCTCCTGGCCGTCGGCCTTGTTGGTCATGATATCCATCCAGACCTCAAAAGGGGCCTCGATGGTCAGGTCGGGGTTCTCGCTCTGGCCGGATACTGCTTCTATGTTTCCACGATCAATGATGAAATGGCATGAGCCTTCCACCTCACTGGAAAAGTTAAACTGAAAGACACCCTTCATGTCGCCCGCGGCCTCGGGATTGAACCCTATCTTGAGGATGGTCATGAAGGTATCAATGGAGTCAGGTCTTGGGATCATGCCTTTCTGATTGAACTCCTTGGGGGTTACCCCTTCGGCAATGCAGGTCTTCCACATCAGGTTGCCCATGGGGGCGATGGATTCAAAATCACCGACCGGCTGGGTTATCCGGGCCATGGTCTCAGGGGAAATTTTCATGGACTTTACCAGTTCCCGGCCGGCCTGCTCGGTGGCTTCGAGTATGTCTCTGGTCTCTTCCATAAATAACCCCGATGTCATAAACTCGGCGGCTGGCCGGTAGATTTCAGCCACGAGCCTGTCGTGAAAAAGGTAATTAGCATAGGATTTGAGCTGATTGAAAACGCTTTTCTCGGGGAATCCGGCCACGGAAATCATCACCACTGATGGCTGGGTATGCCGCGGGGGATGGCTGGTGACGCCGTTGCGCTCCTCGAAAAACGGCATGTTAACCGGAAGCGTCCGCTCGATAAAGGTCTTCATGGCGGCGTTCATGGTGTAGTGGTAAAGGGGCGTGGCGTGGATAACCAGATCGGACTCAAGCCATTTGGGGAACAGCTCATTGGTCATGTCATCCTTGTGAACGCACCGGCCGGGGGTCTTGGTCCAGCAGGTGAAACAGCCGATGCAGTACTTGACGTTTTTCTGGCGCAGGTTAACGACTTCGACCTCAGCCCCAGCCTCGCGCATGCCTTTGACCAAAGCGGTCAACATCATTTCGGTTTTACTCTGCCCTCCAGAGCGGGCGCTGGAATTAATAGCAAGTATTTTCATGCTCTTCCTCTCCTTCGATGTTTAGGGTTATTGGGTCATAAGGCCCTGTGCCTCACCAAGCAGCTAGGGCCGTGGGCCGATTTATTTTTTTCTCCCGGCCCGCCTTCTCCTTTCCCGGACATGATGCGGTGCTGAAAAATCCGGTCCACGATGTAAGCCCTGAGGGCCCTGGCCGACTTGGTGATCTCAAGGGTAAAGGCGGCCATATCCTCCATGGAGAGGTCCTGGGTGCGGCGAGCCTGCAGGGCCATCTCATGGTCAACAATCTGCCGGGCCAAAGGGAGATAGAAGGCGGATTCCTCGATGGTAATCCCCAGTTCCTTACCCCGGAATAGGGTGTGGCCGATAGCCAGGTCCTCGGTGTCGAAACGGTCCTTTTCCAGCGGCATCAGCAGTCCGGCGCCTACAAGGTCGTCCACCTCGCGCCGCGTAAAACCCGTGGCCTGGCAGAAGGTCTTCTTGTCCAGAAGCTCCTGGTCGGCTCGGCCGAAGATGGCCGCGCTCAGCTCAACCAGCGGCTCAACCTCCCGGCTCTGTTCCTGCTTGTTGATCAGGTTCTTGATCACGGCCAGGGGGAGACGGTGTTTGGACTGCATCAGCTTGATAAAGGTGATACGCTCCACGCAGGCCGGGTCGTAGTAAGCCATGTTGCGGCTGGTCTTGATCGGTAGAGGCAGGAGTCCCTCTTTCAGGTAATGGAGGATAGTTGACTTGGGCACACCGGTGGCCCTGACCAGTTCCTTCATCTTGAGTCCTGGAGGCACGGGTTTCTTTTTTTCGGAGGGTTTTAAGGTTTTGGTTTCAGACATATTTAATATTTCCATAATATTAATCTGATAAAACTTGTTTAGCATATTGATTGTCATGTGTCAAGTGTTACTTTACACTTTTTAACAAAAATTTCTGCCTTGACCTGTGGCCTGGTCTCTTCAGATGGGTTGACCTGATCTGATCGGACCTTTGTTTTCACACCTGGTGTGAAAACAAATGCACAGTTAAGGCTCCTTTGAACCCTTAATAAAGTAAAAGAAAAATATCTTTTAATATTAAATAGTTATGTAGCCAGTCGGTTTTTAAACCCCAGGTCCTGCCTTCTGATCCTCAAGATTATCCTGCTTTTTCTTTGAACTTTCTTATATTCATGTTCTCTTTTCCATCTTTAGTGTGAATACGTTTGCACACTTTTCAGGAGGACGCATATGGACTCAAACAAGGTATCTTATTAAAATAACATGATATTTTATAAAAAATCGAACCTGGCACAGGACTTGCCCTATTTCAGGACAACTGGTTGTCCGAACTAGAGGGGGGAAAAATGGAACACTATTATCAAGTCCTGAATCTGGCGCCTAATGCTGGCGCGAGTGAAATCAAACAGGCTTACCGGCGGCTGGCCAAGCAGTTTCACCCTGATTCAGCCCGGTTAGGGGCCGGTGATGCGGCCCGGTTTCAGGAGGTCTATGAGGCCTACCAGGCCCTGATGGGGAATCTGCCAGGATACAAACGCGATTTTCAGGCGCCGGCTGCTTCCTATACAGGCTTCAGGCCGCCTGAGACTGATGAATGGCAGTTCAAAGGAATCTACCATGAAGGCTTAAATGTGATTTATGTGATCGAGGTCTCTTTAGCGGCCGCCCAGCCAGGGCTAAGGCTTTACCTGCCATGGAAAAAGGAAGAAACCTGCCCCCGCTGTCTGGGCCTCGGCCACTCCTACGAAACTCAACCCCAGGCGCAATGTTTTACACGCGTGGCCTGTGCTCGGTGCGAAACACAGGGCGTGATCAGTCATAACACCATCATCGAGGTCAATGTCCCGGCTGACGCCATGGAGCGCGGCGAGTACAGACTCAGAGGCCGGGGTCATTACGATCCTTTCACGGCTGTCCGGGGGGACCTGATCGTCAAGTTTGAGACCGATTCCTGCTGCCCGGGATGGAAGGCCCGGTCTTACAACGCTTAGGCGGTTGTTATGAAGATATCCAAAGCGCAAAAAAAACCCGGCTTTGAGCTATCCCTTGTGGGCACTAGCGAGATTGCGTCGAATGATTTCAGGCAGAATCCTGAGCACCGCCCGCGTCAGGAAGCCTTTAAATCCTCTCGTGTCACGCCTTTCCTGAATGCCGCTCAGGCCTCCCGCCTGCTCATGACTCGCGGTCATTTTATCAACTGTTTCATTTAAGCCAGCCAGGCTGATACAGCCTTTAAGGCTCCTCTTCAGCTCATGTCTGCTAGTCCGCTGGATTAAGCTGGATTAAGTTGCGATGATGCCAGGCGGTGTGTTATGCTTCGAGGTCAAAAACACCCATTCTGACTAGGATTTTGAAATGGCGGCCAGTTGAGTTTAAAGGCGCTTATGGGTGTGATGGCTGTCTTCTGCTGGTAATTAATGCCGTTATCCGTTAGGCTATGGGTCTCGTCACCCCGGTTTAACTCAATAAAACCTAAGAAGGAGGGAACGATGGATTTTAAAAAAGTAAACGAAGCCCTTAATCAGTATATCAGGCCTCAGACATTTCCCCTGGCTCTCAAGCTGTGCCAATCTGAAGAAGATCTTCCGGAAAAAGCAAGGCAGCCGCTCAAGGACCTGGGATATCCGGTGACCCTGTGTCAGGCCATGGGCCTGTCGAGGCGTTTCGGGTGGACACTGGCCGTGGGTAAGGATGATCAGTGCTGCCTGGGCGGCGCCGCGACCATGGGCTTCCTGAAGGAACTACCCGGCGAGGGATTTCCTTTTTCCGCCGAGAAATGTTTCGAGCCTGGAAAGTACAGTTACCTTGTGTCAGCGGCTCTTGAACGGGCTGAGTTCGAACCGGATGTGGTGCTCATTTACGGGAACTCCGCCCAAGTCATGAGGCTGGCTCAGGCGGCCAGCCGCGGCATGGAAGGGAGCGTATCCGCCGTTGCCACCGGCTTGGGTGACTGCGGTGACATCGTGGCTGGCACGGTCCGCGGTAATGAATGCCGGGTCGTCCTTCCCTCAGGAGGCGATCGCATCTTCGGCTCAACCCAGGATCATGAGATCATCTTCACCATTCCCGGAGACAAGGTCCAAGGGGTCGCCACGGCGCTGGGAGACACACACAAGGCGGGCTTTAGATACCCGATCCTGACTGACCTGAGGCATCGTCCGGAGCTGCCGCCTTTCCTCAAGATTCCTGAAGGCTCATAATTTCATTACTTGCAAAGCATATCTTGCGGAAATCACGCCGGGAGGAACCGCACATGGACCTTATCGAGGCCATCCGAACTAGAAAGAGCGTCAGGGGTTATAAACCCGATCCGGTTGACAAGGAAATCCTGAGAGAAATCCTGGAAATCGCAACTTGCGCGCCGTCAGCAGACAACAGCCAGCCCTGGGAGATCATCGTCGTTGCCGGGCAGGCCTTGGATGACATCAAGAAAGGCAATATCGAGGCGTTGATCTCCGGAAAGACCCCCACTTCGGATGCCCCGCACCAGCCTTATCAAGGCGTTTACAAAAAGCGGCAGGTTGAGCTCGCGGTGCAGATTTTTCAGTTGATGGATATCGCCAGGGATGACAAGGAGAAGCGGAACGCATGGATGCAGAGAGGTTTTCGTTTTTTTGACGCCCCGGCGGCCTTCATTCTTTATACGGACAACTCACTTGACCCCCGGCGCGCCGCTTCGGACGTCGGCGGGCTGGCTCAGACCATCTGTCTAACCGCGCTGAACTACGGCCTGGGCACCTGCATCACCACGCAAGGCACCATGTTCTCGGATGTGGTCAGGCGGTTTACGGGTATTCCCAAGGCCAAGCAAATTTACTGGAGTATCACTATTGGCTACCCGGACTGGGAATTCCCGGCAAATAAAGTTCAATCCGCACGAGCGCCTCTCGAAACCATTACAACCTGGCTGGGTTTTGAATAGATACTTTAGCGATTGTTAATTTTTTTGATGGAAGCGTTGGCTTCACCATAAGAAAAACATAAAATGGGGGCAATCTCCACCGGCTGTTTCCAGGATTATCCATGTTTCAGAACACGATATGTGGTTTTTTATTATTATTTCTTGACATTTGCCTCTCAAACGGCCTAAAATTCAAGCAATCCTCTTATGAAATCAAGCTGGACCTTAATGTGCTTTAATTGAAACGCCGCAGCGCAGGCAGAAAAAAAGGTGGCCAGCTTTGTTGGAGAGCATTCATGAACAAATCTCAATTAATCGAAGAATTGGCTATGCGCGAAGGACTGACCCTTAAAACGGCCGAGTTGATCGTCAATAACTTCTTCGATTCCATTGCAGACGGCCTGAAGCAGGAAGAAAGGGCGGAGATCAGAGGCTTCGGATCGTTCAAGGTGAAAAGCTACGACGGTTATACCGGCCGAAACCCTAAAACAGGTGAGCCCAGTGAGGTCAAGCCCAAGAAACTACCAAGTTTCAAAGTGGGTAAGGAATTAAAAGAACGAGTGGACGATTTTAACCTGGAAAGAAAAAAATTTTAAAGGTTGGGAGTTGGTCAAAGGGATTGTCAACTGCAATAATTAACCGGCTTAACTATCGGGAATTCCCTTGCCTTGGGGAAAGCCGAGGCAAGGGACAGGTTGAAAGGGTTGGAGTTAAAATTAAACGCGGCAAAGAGAGAGAAAAACGTTCCTGCTCATTCTTTCCTTGTAAGGAGGTGAAGTAAATGACTGACGTGGTTGGCAGCGTCCTTGCTAGTGTCGGAGTTCTTATGATTTATGTAGGTATCTTTGTGCTTCTGGTTAACATCGGTGCAGCGATCAAAGCCATTAGCGAAAAGGCGGGGCCAGGATCCGATAGGCCTTCTACTTACTAGAACCGGCCGGGGCAATTGCTCCAGTTTTAACACAAACAAGGCATAAAACGCCCTTCAGCCAGAAGAGCAAAAACAGGTTTCAGGCGTCTTTCAGCGAGGGGAGGGATATTTTTCTGCTCTTTCCTCAAACCGCTGTTTAACTGATTGATGCTCTGCCTTTTAGGGGAAGGAAGGCCAGGCCTTCCTTCCTCCTCCTTTTTTTCATCTGCCTAGTCAAATAACTCGACAACATAGATGGCCGTGCCTCGGCCTTGAGCATGGAGACGCCCGGCTCGCTATACAGGTAATGCTTGATTGTCGAACATCAGGAGCGCCGAAGAATTGGCTGTGATACTCCTTCCATGACCAGCCTCTGGGAAGCTCGCTCAGAATTGCGCCTCACCACCGGAACAGGGCGCAGACCGGCTCTTTCGCGCTTGAAATGTTTTTTTTCAGGGGGAATTCGTTCCAGATAAGATTTGAGGGAAGGTCCGGGGTCTAATTTCACCGCTCCAGCTGAATCACACGGCCATCCTTCTCCTTTCGCCTCTTGTCCTCATACAGCATCTCATCCGCCCACTTGAGCAGGGAGGCTGGGTCGTGTATCCCAGGGTCCTGCGTCATGGCGATCCCGTAACTGAAAGTGACCGGGATGGTGATTCTATCCAGCATCAAGGGGTTTTTCTGCAAAAAGGTCTTGAGGCGCTCGGCTTTTTTGTGAGCCTCGCTGAGTGTCGTGGACGGGAGGATGATTACAAATTCGTCTCCGGCAAACCTCGCCACAACGTCGGTTTCGCGGCTCAACGTCGCGAAATGCTTCCCTACGTATCTCAACACCTCGTCCCCGACATCATGGCCGTATCTGTCGTTGATAGTTTTAAAACCGTCCAGATCGAGAAGAACCAGCGATAAAGGGCTTTCGTAGCGAAGAGCGCGCTTGAACTCCCGCTCTAAAATAGACTCCATGACCCGGCGATTAAGCAGACCGGTGAGATGATCGTGGGAAGCCGCCAGCCTGAGCTTTTCGTGGGCCGCAACATTCGACAGGCACGACGAAATCTTAACGGTCAATCGCTCCAGCAGGGTCGTGTCCATGCCCGGACAGTAACGCGTGCTGGAAGGATCGCCGAGATTCAAGCTCCCGATAATCTCGTGGTTTAGTGTAATGGGCGCAATCGCAACCGATTTGATCAGGTATTTCTCATGCGGCGGAAACAGCCGGTAAAAGTGGCTCAAGTCCTCGTTGAAAATCAAAGGTTTGGTATTATCCGCAACGAGTTTGAGAAGCGTCTCCTTCTCGATGATATTTAACCTCTGTCTGAGCACCTCTGAGGAGGCCAGGTCCCGGATGAAATGAACAACATCGTTTTCGCCAATTAAAGAAATCCAGACATAAGGAATTTCGAATTTATCTCTGATCTCGGTGAGCAGCCTTTCAAACAGGTCCTTGAAATTGGTGATTGATAGAATGCTGACTTCGATCTCAAAAAACTTGTGCGCAATCTCCTCGTTACGCCGCAGCCTTTCAATGAATTCATTTATGTCATTAATATCTTTAACGTTTTTACTGTTTGAAATAATCACGACCCAAACCTGCTCTGTCCTTGATTCAATAAAGCGACCAGCATCACTAATGTACTTTAAATTATCCTCGGAATCAAGGGTTCAGGTTTTATGTCTTGGACCTGAAAACAAGCTCGTGAACCTGCCTCAGCCCGCAGGCTTGATCAGGGCCATCCCCTTCGAGCTTGAAGCTTGACCCCTTGAGCGTTGTTTCCCGATCGTACGCTTCCTTCTTCTGTCAAGTCTTACCCTATAATACACTATAACTGGTGGTAAGTCAAGATAGAATGTCCATATATTGGGTGTGTTCTGGGACAGGCTTCCCCTGTTTTTAGTAAATCCAACGTCTAGCTGGAGGCTGACTTGAGTTTAGTCGAGGGTCAGTTTTTCTTACGCCTGGCCCACAAGACTTGACCGCTTCATAATATTAATGATTTATTAAAACCACTGCCTGCCTGTTGATCAGGCCGTGACAAAGGGGTGAAACCATGTCTTGTGAATAAAGATTCGAACAAGGAGAGGCAAGATGGAATTTCCAGGGAGACAGTGCCAGATTTATAAGGAGGTGAGCGATGAGCTTTACAAAAATGCAGATTGTCCTGGCAAAGATATTGGGCATGACGGTTTTTATTTTAGCGGCGGCTCTCGTGATGATCCCGGCCGCAGCATACTCTGATGCCGGAGGTAAACCTGTCTGGGACAAGAGGTATAAATACACCTGGATGAAATGGGGTCAGGAATACTGGCCGACTAAGCCCGTGCGGGGCGGTTACTTTCGCACGGCCGCCGCGAGATACGTCGGTTATATGAACCCCAACCACTGGCCGGTCAATGACTGGACGGTCATTTCCCATTTTTATGAGGGAATCACCGGAACGGACGGGAAGTACAACCAGAAGAACCCGTGGCTCATGGCATACTGGGAGTACCCGGACCCCCTGACCGTGATCATGAAGTTCAAGGAAGGGATCAAGTTTCACGACGGCTCTCCCATGAACGCAGCCAGCGTCAAATACCAGATCGAGTGGATGAAGGACAAGCGGAACGGATGCTGGACCCGGGCCGACCTTCGGCGCTTCAAGTCCATCGAGGTGGTTGATGAATACAGGCTCAGGTGGCGCACCAAGGAGCCGTGGGCTTCCTTTCCCACCGGTTTCTTTGCCTTCATCATATCGGCCGAGGCCTTGAAAGGGGATGTGCTCATCCGGGAAGCCAAGAACGAGGCGGCCAGAGCTAAAAGGCTTAAAAAGCAGGCCGCCGCCAGCGGGAAAGAAGAAGACAGGAAAGCAGCCGCCAGGGCCGAAGAGGAAGCCAGGGCCGCGGCCAAAAAAGCAGAAGCAAAAAAGAGTACAGATCATTACCCCTTGGGCACCGGCCCCTTCATCCTCGAAGAAGCCAGACCGGGCAATTATGTCAAAGTCAAACGGAATCCCAACTGGTGGTTCGGCCGCAGCGTCGGCCATCCGGATATGCCTTACTTTGACGGCGTCAAGACTACCGTTATTCCTGACCCGTCCATACAACTCGCCAACCTGCGGGCCGGAAAGATTGATTCAATGGTTGTCAATAAGGCCCTTTACATCAAGATAAAAAACGACCCCAATTTCAATGTCCACGTCTTTCCTCACTATACCGTCCGGGCCCTCAGCTTCAACCATGCCGAAGGGCCGTGCCAGGACATCCGGGTGCGCCAAGCTGTTTCACACGCCATTGACCGAAAGGCCCTGATTCATGGAACCCAGTTCGGCCTGGGCCGCATAGCCAGCTGCCTCTTCCCGGGCAACCACTGGGCGCACAACCCCAATCTCAAGCCGTTGAGCTATGACCCTGAGCTTTCCCGAAGGCTTCTGGCTGACGCAGGATACAAGGACGGTCTGAAACTCAAAGGTCATATGGGCAATTCACCCGAAGCCACGGCCTTAACCGAAGCCATCAAGGCCATGCTGACCAAGGTGGGCGTTAACTGGAAAGTGGAAGCGCTAGACCCGGTTGCCATGACAGATAAGAGAAAAAATCGCGAATACGATCTATGCGTGGGCGATGTCGGTTATATTCAAGACCCTGACTCATTCGTCAACTGGCTTTATGGCCCCACGGGCAGCTTCAATTGGGGCCGAAGCAATAACCCGAAGGTTATTCCCCTTATCGAGGCGGGGCGAATAGAGCTCGACCAGGAAAAGCGGGCCAGAATCTATCACCAACTGGAAGAAGCGATCTACGAAAATTACGAGGACGTCTGGATGTGGTGGGAGATGGTGGCAATGGCCTACCGGAAGTCTGTGCAGGGATTTAACTACGACATGTACTTAAAGGACCTGAATTTATACTCATACTCACATCCTTTGTGGTTTAAGGACGGACGCCCGTGAGCGCAAAAAAAAATTAAAAAAAGACTATCAAACATCCACGGATAACACCGAGGCGGAGTCATAAACGGCTCCGCTTTTTTTCTTATATGATCCGGATTTTCAATTGACACAAAATCGCTCATCCACTACGATCATCCGGCGAAAGGCCTTATAACATAAGTACATTTTAAGGCGAGCCTTACTCACCAGCAGTGATTTATATTGGGTCCTGAAGAAATAACAAAAGCAAGGGAAGAAATGGAAGTGAAGACCTATCCTGAGTACAGTGTTAATTACCCGCTGCTTCTGACAACCTTCATGAAAAGACCGGTGAGCATGTATCCGGACGACATCGGCCTCGTTTATAGAAATCCTGACACCGGGCAGTATTTCCGATTTACCTGGCGCGAGTGGTACGAGCGCACCTGCCGTCTGGCCAATGTTTTGAGGGGTTCCTTCAAGGTCAAGCCGGGAAAGCCGAGAGAGCCGGGCGATCGCGTCGCCACCATGGCGCTCAACCACCATTACCACATGGAACTATATTATGCCGTGCCATGCTCCGGGTCTGTCCTGCATCCGATCAATATCAGGCTTTCCCTGGACCACATTTCCCACACCATCAATCATTCTGAAGACAAAGTTATTTTCTTCGACGATATCTTCCTGCCCATTGTTGAAGGAATATACGACCGGATAAAAGACACGGTCGAAAGATTCGTGTACATTTCAGACCGGCCGGGGCTGCCCAAGACCAAGATCGAGCCTCTTTATGAATACGAGGCCTTGATCAGGGATCAAGCGCCCGAGTTCGAATGGCCGCATCTGCATGAGGACACATACGCTACACTCTGTTACACCACCGGGACCACGGGGCTGCCCAAGGGCGTTATGTTCACGCACCGGCAGCTTTATCTGCTCACACTGCACGGGGGACACATATTAAACTTCAATACCGATCCTGACGCCATCCACCTGGGCGAGAACGCGGTTCCCATGATCAACACGCCCCTGTTCCATATCCACGCCTGGGGGGCGCCTTTCAGAACCGTTTTTGCCGCCAATAAAATCGTGCTGCCTGGCCGGTTTACCATTGATGGCTTCCTCGAACTAGTGGAAAAAGAGAAGGTAACCAGCGCCGGGGTGGTGCCAACGGTCCTGGCCATGCTCATTGAAAGCGGTCTGTTAGACAAACATGATTTGAGCAGTCTGCGGGCCCTTGGCGTTGGAGGCGGCGCCCTGCCATTAGGCTTGAAACTCAAGGCTGAAAAGATGATTCCAGGATTTTCCGCCGGGTCCGGTTATGGCATGACCGAAACCGCGCCGACCACTATCGTCGCTTTTGTGAAGCGGTTCATGTGGGACTGGCCCAAGGAAAAACTGGACGAGGTCAAGGTCAAGACCGGCCTCTCCCTGCCCGGTTTAGAGGTCCAGGTGGTTGATGAAAAAGGCAAGGAGGTGCCTCAGAACAACGAAACCATCGGTGAAATCGTGATCAGAGGACCCTGGGTCATGGAGCAGTATTATAAAGAGCCTGAAAGGACCGCTGAGGTCTGGTATGACGGCTGGTTTCACACCGGCGACGTTGCCAAGAAGGATGAATACGGCTACATCACCATCGTGGACAGGGTCTCGGATATGATTCGCAGCGGGGCGGAGATGGTGCCCACCGTGCTGCTCGAAAACCTGACCTCCACGGCCGACTTTGTCCTGGAAGCCACCTACGTCGGCATTCCAGACCCCATCTGGGGCCAAAGGCCCATGGGCATCGTCTCCCTGGTGCCCGGGGCCACCGAAAAGGAGGAGGACATTATCAAATGGCTCGATGCTGAAGGTGTGGAAAAAGGCAGGATAACTGCATGGATGCTGCCAGATTATATCCTCATCACCAACGAAATACCCAAAACCAGCGTGGGCAAGTTTGATAAAAAAGAGATCAAAAAGAACCTGGATCAGTTCCTGAGCCAGGCGAAGAAGATGAGAGAGGACTAAACGAGTTCCTTACCGATGATCAGCTTACATTTGATTTGAAATGCCATGAAGGAGATGTTGTTTTAATAGTAATCGGCCAAACTAAGGAGGTTGGGTTCCATCTCTTCGAGGATGTCTTGGAAATCGTCGGTCTTGAGGCCCAAGAGTTCCCAGGCCTCTTTGGACAGCGGCGGGACATAGGGGTCTCCGCCGAAGCCGAAGCCGCGTGCCCGGATGATGATGTTGGCCAGATGCACAATGGCCGTCTGCTTCGGGGCGTGGCGCGCCTTTTCCGGCTGGTGGTGGTAACACATGGGTTCGGCCAGTGATTGAGGCAGTTTCCAGTGTTCGGCCAGCCACAGGCCCACCTGGGCGTGCGTGAACCCCAGGACCTCGTTTTCTGCCTCATAGCGGGATGTTTTTTTCTTCTGGACCAGGGCCACAATTTCGTCCCTGGCCTTGTCCTCGAGCTGGACGGACATGACCACCTTGCCTAAATCGTGGAGCAGGCCGGCCACAGAAACCTCCTCCTCTTCAGACTGACCGACCAGGTTAGCCAGCACCCTGGCCGTGGCCGCGCTGCCAATGGAATGCTCCCACAGGCCGACGATGCTCTTCTGCATCATCTCAAAAACCGAGGAAGTCAGGACCAGGCCTTTGATGACATCGAATCCAAGGATGACCAGGGCCTGCGTAACAGAGGAAATTTTGCGCGACATGCCGAAAAACGGGGAGTTGGCCATGCGCAGGATCTGGGCCGAAAGGACCTGGTCCTGAGAGATGACCTTGCCCACGTCGGCCGAGGATGTGGTCGGGCTTTCGACCATTTTGGAAATCTTGGCCACAATGGGCGGGATGGTCGGCAGGTTCTTGATCCGCTGGATGTTCCTTTTAAGTTCGGACCGTTCCATCATCCGGCCTCCTTGAGCCTTTTGAGCAGAACGCGTTTCAGTTCGGCCAGAACGGGATCGGACTCAACCTTGACGAAACGGTTCTGAAGTTCGGCCTCTTCTTTAGCCAGCCGCGCCGCCTGCTCCTCCGACGTCTCCGTGGCGCCAACCTCAATCTGAACCGTCTCATAGTTCAGGCGTTCCAGCATCTTCAGCAGGCTCCCGGTCAGTTCCGAGCCTTTCTGGCACAGGAGCACCCCGTCATCTCGAATGATTTGCTGCGCCAGGATCATGCCCGGCTGGGCCTTTTCAAGGGGAATCTTTTTTATCAAAGGGCTCACCTGCCTTCAATTTGAAGGTCGCCGAAAGCTTGAACGCCTTGTATGACAAACCAATGGTATCACAAATATCCAGCCCGGCGCAACAGGAAGCCGGAGGGAGCCTGTGTTGGTAAAGGCCAGAAAAGTCTTAGGGCTCTCACCAATAACCTGGCATATACTGGACGTATCAGTAATCTTCCAATCCGACTATTTCTTTCATCTCAGGTGTGTATCCAAAGACGATCTGGACATCGCCTGATATTCGGCAATAATTTTCTATTTTCTTGCGAGAAAAATTATTCAACTAATTCAACCATGTGCCGCTTTTATTGTGTTTGGCTGCAAACTGGATAGTGTTGTACATCATCTAAAGTCTCTTTGACATTGCCAATTCTCAGGTAATTTCCTGGATTTTATCTTTAGTGCCCAAACAAGATGTGCGAGAACTTTCTTAAACTCGCTTTCGGTAAGAATCGTCTTCATATCATTTACAAGTCTCGTTTCGAGCACCAAATGAAAGTTCTCAGGGTTTTCTAAGTGATCGGCAGATGGGTAAAGGGGATCAGTTGCTTCGCGCTTTAAAGAAAGTGGTAACTTTGAAAAGTGGGCTCTGTTGTCAGGCATCTTGTTGAGGGAACATACAACAGCCTCACGCCAGCGAGGCACTGTATGTTTTTCAGGGCATTCTGATTTCCTTTTGGCTCTTGCCGAAAAACTGGTCGCCCGATTATTCACCCAATCAGCCCATTTTTTTCGACCACCACAACTATTCACCCATCTGGGTAATTTTTTTTCCACATCCGATTTTTTCACAACTACCACCCCTTATAACTTATGTTTACGGATTTAAGCTTACTTGCCAATTACTGTAATGTAATATTGATAAATTACAGCTTACAGAAACCAATCGAATTTTCAGCCTTTTATTAAAACCTATTCGTGAAAATAAAAAACTCCCTTTAAACTCAATGAAATCAAGCCTGGGCTATTACAAGTCAACTGTTTAACGTTATTACTCTCGCTTAAACCTCTCCAGCTTCAAGGTTACAAGGTTATAGGTGTCTACGCATTGTAATTCAATCGTATCGCCTTCCCACCAGGGGAGGCTGCCTCCGAATTGAAAGGTCTGAAGGCCGGGGAAGATGTCGTGATAAAAAAACCCGCACAAACCGCCGGGGTTGTAACAGCTAATCTCGAACGTATCTCCTTCCTTGTGACCGGCGCTGCACTCACGTTTCACCCCTGTAACCGTGGCCACTACTCTGTAACCGATGCCTGGATCATCCGCCATTTTAACTGACCTCCTTCATTCATTTGGGGTTAGACTCTCTTTCTTTTCCATTCGTATATGAGCATGACCAGGGGCCTTGATTAAGCCTGATCCGGCTCCTCCTCATCCGGGGACCTTTCTTCGGCCTGGTCTAGGTTAAAAAGCCGGCGGGTAAGTTCCAGGTAATCATCCTTCCGGTCGTGATGGCCGAAATGCTTGATGAACATGATCGGATCGTGAATAATTTTCTTAACCAGAGACTGGGTCATGACCTCCAGGGCCTTGATTTGATCTTCACTCAAAATATCAAGCTTGTTTATGGTGCGCTCAAGTTCAGCGCTTCGAATTTTTTCAGTCTTTTCCGTCAGCGCGATGATGGTGGGAGAAACGTCCAATGTCTCAAGCCAGTTCATGAGCTTGATCGTCTCCTCCTCCACGATGCGCTTGGCCCGGCCCGCCTCATGGGTTCGAGCGGACAGGTTTTCCTCGACAACACCCTTCAGATCGTCAATATCATACAGGTAAACGTTGCCCAGGCTGTTCACCTCCGGGTCAATATCCCTGGGAACGGCGATATCCACAAAGAAGAGCGGCCGGTGTTTGCGGGCCTTGAGCACGGACCGAACCATCTCTGCCGAGACAACCATTTCCGGCGCTCCGGTTGAAGAGACGACGATGTCCACCTTAACGAGCAAGGAGGGGATCTCCTCAAAAGCAACAGCCTGACCATTGAAGCGTTTCGCCAGGATCAAGGCTCTTTCCAGGGTGCGGTTGGCCACGATAATTTCCGAGGCCTTCTGATGGAGCAGGTGTTCCGCGGCCAGTTCCGCCATCTCGCCCGCGCCGATGAGCAGAATTTTTATCGCGGAGAGGTCCCCGAAAATCTTACGGGCCAGTTCCACAGCAGCGTAGCTGACCGAGACGGCGTGGCTGGCAATACCCGTTTCGGTCCGGACGCGTTTGGCTACCGAGAAGGCCTTGTGCAGGAGTTTATTGAGGACAACCCCGGAGGCGTGGTTTTTCACGGCATCCCGGTAAGAGGCCTTAATCTGGCCCAGCACCTGGGGTTCGCCCACGACCATGGAATCGAGACTTGAGGCCACGCGAAAGAGATGGCTCACGGCTTCTTGAGCCTGGTAAACATAAAGGAGCTTCTCGAACTCGCTGGCCGGAATCCCATTCTGAGCGGCCAGGAAGGACTTGACCTCCTCCACGGCCTCCTCAGCAGGAGCGGAGGTGGTCAGGAGCACCTCCACCCGGTTGCAGGTCGAAAAACAGATGCCTTCATCCACACATTTCAGCCCTCTGAATTCCTGATAGAGCTGGGCCGGTTCGCAGTTGTCAAGGGCGATTTTTTCCCTGAGCTCAACTGGAGCACTCTGATGATTAAGGCCTAGGAGGATGATATTCATTTCATCTGTAGCCGTTTAAGGCTGTCAAAGCTGTGGTAGCCCGAAAAAAAATAGCTCACGCCTAAAAAAGTAAAACACAGGACCGAAAAACCGACGATGGACAGTAGGGCGGCCCGCCGGCCGCGCCAGCCGACCGTCAGGCGCTGGTGGAGCAAGGCGGCGTAAATGAGCCAGGTGATCAGGGACCAGACTTCCTTGGGGTCCCATCGCCAGTAGGTCCCCAGGGAGAGCTGCGCATATATGGCCCCGAAGATGATGCCCAGGGTTATCATGGGAAAGCCCATGCTCAGGCTGTAGTAGTTCAGGGTGTCCAGGGCATTGAGAGAAGGCAAGCGGCGGTAGAGTCCACCGGTAAGCTTGGCCTTAATCTGGTGTTCCTGCAGGAGATACATCACCCCGGCCACAAAGGCCAGAGAGAAAAACCCATAACCGATAAAGATGGCGCCCAGATGCACGGTCAGCCAGACGCTCTGGAAAATCGGAACCACGGTCAGAGGCCTGGCCGGGATGAGCAGGGACAGGAGAATCATGGCGGCCGCCATCGGGGAGACAAAGGCGCCCAGGGCCGGGATGTCGAACTTGAAGGACAGGAGCAGATAAACCCCCACCAGGGCCCACCCATAGAAGCCCAGGGCTTCGGTCATATTCAGGATTGGCAGCTGCCCCAGATCGGCCGTGCGCAGGATAAGGGAGATGGATTGTAGAACGAAACCGAGGCGGATCATCCAGGCGGCCCCCTGCCCGGCCTGTTTGTTTTGCCGAAAGATAAAGACCAGGTAGCCGGCCGCACCCAAAATATATAGTAATATGGCCAGGTTGGCAAACAGAGCACCGATCATGAGCGTTTCTCTCCCGCGGCCTTAAAGCCCAGGGCGTTCAGTGTGTAGGCTGGTCCGAGGATCCTGACCACTGTTTCTTCAGCCCGGGCCAGGTTATTCTGGGCCAGGGCCTCGATCAGGTCTGAGTCCACCAGGCGCAGAAACAGTTCCCGGTTCTCTTCAGCCAGACGGCCTTCGGCTTGGACTTTAGTCCGGATTCGTCCCATAAGTTCAAGGAAACGCTCATACTCCGGACCAAATTCGTTTTCGAGCCGAGCTCGAATGCGGGCGGCCAAGGCCGGGCTGCGGCCGCTGGTGGAAACGCTGATAATCAAATCGCCTCGATAGATTGAGGCCGGGAGGGTAAAGCTGCACAGCTCAGGGTTATCAGCCACATTCACCCAGATTCCCTGCTCTTTGGCGTCACGGCTTACCTGTGTGTTGATCTCGGAATCATCAGCGCAGGCAAAGGCCAGGGCCACGCCCTCCAGATGTTTGCTTTGATATCTGCGGCCTAAAAGCTCGACCTGACCAGCCTCGATCAGGTCGCGCAGGCCCTGAGTCAGCTCCGTACTTACCAGGCGCACTCTAGCGCCGCTCCGCAGAAGACCCTGGACCTTGCGCTGGCCCACCTCACCCCCGCCTACAACCAGACAGGGCCGGGCCTGCACGTCGAGGTTGATCGGAAGATATTTCAACTTGCTTCACCAGCTGTTTGATTATAAAGTACAAACATACCAATCAAGCAGAAAATTAACAACTTTTTTGTCCCTGTTTCTTAAGCCCCAGACCGGTCTTGGGGTCAACTTCATTAAAGACCCCAGCCGGTTTAAGCAGGCCATGAACCTCATCCAGGAAGGAGCTGATCTCTGTGGTGGGAAACCCCAACTTGTTCGCCAGTCTGGCCGGACTGATTTCAACCAAAATTTCAGGCAGTTGTATCATGCGGGGCTGTCAAAGTATCGGCTGATACGACCTGACCTTATTCTTTTGATCTACCCATCAAGCTCGACCCCGCACCAAGGACAGAACTTAAACTCCGTATTGATCAAGGCCTCTCTGCAGTTTGAACATTGAATATGTAGCTCCTCGGCACAGATGGGGCAGTAAACAAACTTGGCGGTATATTTTGAAAACTCCTCTGGAAGCTCCTTCCAGAACTCCTGGCACTGTGTATCCAAACATGTTTTTTCTACCTTGGCTTTCACAAATAAAACCTCTCTTATTTCGTTAGGTTAATCGTTCCGCGATTTTATATTCGCAGCTAAAAAAATATATCAGAGGGAGGGCTTGAAAGCAAGGGAAGCCCATAAGTTCCTCAAAATCTGACCGATCAAAGATAAAGACCTGGCTTTGTCTGGCATCAGATCGCTCAAGTCTGGGACGTCTGGTTGACGATTGGCTTGAAAACTGATATGAAATTATCATCAGTACAACAATATAACCCAAGACTATTTTTGAGTTTTAATCATGATAATATTCACGCGTTTGAGATATGGCCGAATTCATAAAAAAAATAGCATGAGGGGGAGGCCATGACCAATTTTTCGCAGCAATGCACCAATCTAACCACCTTTTATCAACTTTCCCCCAGAACAGAGCTCCGCCAGCAGCTACTGAGCCATTCCAAGTGGAAGAAGCCGGTCCTGATCATACCCGCACTGGTCTCTGAGTTTAATATGCTAGAAAATCGCCCGGTTTTTGAGAATATTATTCATGAGCTGAGGCGTGCTCGCTACCTAGCCAAAATAATCATCGGGGTTGACCAGGCCACTCAGGACGACATCCAGTTGCTCCGGGAGATTCTGACCGTTCAAGGGCTGCGGAATTTCTTTATTCAATGGAACGACGGCCCTGGATTTTCCTCCATTTACAATCAGTTAGAACGGGATGGCCTGGATCTGTCCGCTCGAGGCAAAGGCCGGAATCTCTTTTTGTCTTTTGGCGTGGCTTTGGCCCTGGGGGCCACCTCGGTTGGTATCCTGGACGCGGATATCAAGACCTTCAAAAAGGTTCAACTTGACAGGCTGTTCTACCCGGTTTTGGTCCTCAACTATGAATTTTCCAAGGCGTTTTATGCCCGGTGGGATGGAAGGCGGATGTACGGCCGGGTCAAGAGGCTTTTACTTGACCCGCTGCTCCTGGCCCTTAAGCGCAAATTCACCGAAAGCCATGAAGAGAAGATGATCCGGCTCATTGATTTTCTTCTTTCGTTCAATTACCAGCTTTCCGGTGAGGTCGTCATGGACATTGACCTCATCAAGCGTTTTCGCTATGCCTCTCACTGGGGCATCGAGATATTTACCTTGATCGAGGCCTGGCGCAAGGCCAGTCAGGTCGCCCAGGTAGAATTTACCAACGAACCCTTTGAGCACAAACATCAAGAAATCTCAAAGGACGATCCATCAAAGGGCCTCCATAAAATGGCGGTTGATATTGTAACCACGCTTTTCAAGGCCCTGATTATCGAGGAAGGGCTGGAGGTTTCGGATCATTTCTTCCGGGACCTGACCGTGACCTACAGTTCCATTGCCGAGGACCTGATCAAGAAGTATTCAGACAACGCCCGTTTTAACGGTTTAGATTACGACCGTGATACTGAAGAGGAAACCGTGCATGAGGTTTTTGCCAAGGCTGTGCTTTATGCCGGCTCCATCCTGGAATCACCCCAGCATATCGCAGAAAGCATCATCCGTTTCGTCTCGACTCA
Organism: Deltaproteobacteria bacterium; assembly: GCA_019308995.1. Taxonomy (NCBI): domain Bacteria; kingdom Pseudomonadati; phylum Myxococcota; class Myxococcia; species Deltaproteobacteria bacterium. Next base: position 21,071 of record JAFDHD010000002.1, read on the forward strand.
TGAGGAGTTTAAAGTTTATAACGATCAAGGGCTCATCGGAACCGTGGCCCAGGTCGAGGAACGGCTGATGAAGGACGTTACCCCTGACAGTGAACTTCCCTCCTGGGAGCGGGTTCAGGAGAAAGACCCGGAGATCATGCGATCTATCATTGATGTGATCGAAGTGGAAAAGGCGAAATACGGCCCGCTGCTTGCTTCGAATAAGGCTTGAACGAACAAGCGGCCTTTCTTCCTCTCAGCTTCCCCGGTGAGTCACCGCGGCAGGGCCAATGTGAAACGAACCTGATGAGGCGTCTTTTAATCCTTGTTCTGATCTTGACCTGGCCAGCTTCAGCCTGGCCTTATGTCCCCACGGTGGATGAACTCCTGACCGATATTTCGGCCAGAAGGGTCCACCTGAACTCCCTGGAGGCGGTCTACGAGTCTGCCAGTCCCTCCATTGAAGAGAAAGCCGACTCATTGACCGAGGGCCGGGAAGAGAGCGCTGACGCTGCGGAGTCGCTGCGCCAAATTAGGCTTCTGGAGAAGATCACCTTTCGCGCGCCAGACAGAATCCGGCTCAACCTCACCTGGTTCGATCGGGAAGAGGTTTTTCTGGCAGCCGGGGTCAAGACTCTTGCCTTGATCGGTGATCAGGCTCAGGAGACACCCTGGCCTCAGCCCTTTCTCCTCTTTCGGCTCCTGATTGATTCAGAAGCCACCAGGCTGCGTGAACTTCTTTCTGCCTTTGGGTTCAACCTGCAAAAAATATCCCTGGGCAGACATCATAACAAGATCGTTTTTATCCTCGGCGCCCGTGCTGGTGATCTGTCCCAGTCTCAGGCCTGGTTTGACCGTGAAACACTGCGCCTGACGCGGCTCATCCTGCCACCCGGCCGAAACGCTCCTGGGTATGATCTCGAACTCTTGAACTACCGGCTCCATGAGCAGCGGGTGGACTGGCCGGACGTTCTGGTCTCCCGACAGGATAACAGCCCGGCCTTGACCATGACCCTCAAATCCCTGATCATCAACCCCAAGACCGAGGCATATCTCACCGATCGGCAAGAGGCCGACCGGCCCGAGGCTTCGGCCCTTGACCCGGAAGAAATCCTGGCCCAAGACCCGGATGTGATCAGAATCCGGAAGATGATGGAAAGGTTACAGAAGAAGTTGGAGTGAATTCCTTATCTGACTCTCTGGCCGAAGTGGCCGTGGCCCTGCCCGTGCCTGGGACTTTTCATTATCTGATCCCGGCCGAACTGGCCCCTGGCCTTGAGCCGGGCAGCCGGGTTCTAGTTCCGTTCGGCCCCCGTCAGGTCACGGGGTATGTCCTGGACATTCTTTTACCCGGTGGTCTTCCAGAGGCTGGGATTGAGATTAAAGAGATCCTGCAGCCCCTCGACGACGAGCCCCTTTTTGGAGCGGACCTTATCTCCTTGTTTCGCTTTACCGCCGACTACTATCATTATCCTTTAGGCCAGGTTATTGCGGAGGCCCTGCCAGCCGGCCTCAAGGTCATGAGCTGGCGCATGGCCGTGCTTACCCCGGCCGGCCGTCAGGCCTGCTCAGACGGAAGCGCCTCGCCGGAGGAGGCCCGGCTGCTCAAACGCCTGGCAAGAGGCAAGGGCCTGGCCCTGGCCCGCCTGGCCGGGGATAAAACAGAACCCCTGAGCCTGATCCGCCGCCTGGAGGCTCGAGGCTGGCTCAGGTGTGAGACCCGCCTCAAAGGAGATCGGGTTCGCGCCCGGACTGAACGCTGGCTGACTCCGGCCCCTGGCGCTCCCGATGATCCAGCCGCCCGGCTCGGCCCCAGAGAAAAGGAGCTGCTCGATCTCCTGACCGACCAGGGGCCTCTCCCAATGGCCGATCTCAGGGCGCGCTTTCCTTCACTGCACGAGATGGTCAAACGGCTCCAAAGAAAGGGCCGAGTCGAAATCGAGGAAAAGGAGGTTTACAGGGATTCCCTGGGCCGGGCCCTCTCCTTTGATCCAAAGCCCTGTGAACCGACTGCGGAGCAGTCTCAGGCCATCAAGACCCTGACTAAAGCCGTTCAAAGCCGGAAATACGCCCCCTTTCTTCTCCACGGCGTCACCGGGTCAGGCAAGACCGAGGTTTATTTCGCTGCCGCGGCCCAGGCCCTCGAGCAGGGCCGAACCGCCCTGCTCATCGTGCCGGAGATATCCCTGACTCCAGCCATGGAAGGTCTTCTGCGCGCCCGCTTTGACGAGGACGTGGCTGTGATACATTCCGGTCTTTCTGAAGGCGAACGCTACGACCAGTGGCTCAAGATCCGCCGGAAACAGGTGCGCCTGGTCCTGGGCGCCCGCTCGGCCATCTTCGCGCCCCTGGAAGACCTGGGCCTGATCGTGGTTGATGAAGAACACGACGGGGCGTACAAACAGGAAGAAAAACTCCGCTACCAGGCCCGCGACCTGGCTTTGGTTCGGGCCAGCCACGCCAAAGGAGTGGTGATTCTGGGTTCAGCCACCCCGTCCCTGGAGAGTTTTACGCACGCCTGCGGCGGCCGCTACAATCTCCTGACCCTCAGCCAGCGCGTTGGCAAAGGCCGTCTCCCTGAAGTGGAGGTCATTGACCTTCGCCGCGGCTCCAGGCGCGCTCGCGGCGCCCTGACACCGACACTAAAGGAGGCGCTGAAAGAGGTTTTAACCCGGGGAGAGCAGGCCCTGCTTTTTCTGAACCGGCGCGGCCTGGCCCCGCTGCCCATGTGTCTTTCCTGCGGTCATGTCATCAAATGCCGCAACTGCAGCGTTTCCCTGACGCTGCATCAGGGCCCAAACGAACCTGACGGCCAGCATCATCTTGTCTGTCATTACTGCGGTTTTGAGATTCCTCAGCCCAAGAAATGCCCGGCCTGCGGCTCAAAGGCCTTCCGGTTCATCGGCCTGGGCACCGAACGACTGGAAGAAGAGGTGAAAAAAATTTTTCCCGAGGCGCGGGTCAGCCGCCTAGATGCAGACACGGCGCGCACAAAAGGAAGCCTGGGAAAAATTCTCCGCATGCTGCGTCAGGGAGAGCTCGACATCCTGGTCGGCACCCAGATGATTACCAAGGGTCATGACTTTCCCAATATCACGCTGGTGGGGGTCATCGAGGCCGACCTCGGACTGCATCTGCCTGACTTTCGAGCCGGAGAGCGCACCTTCCAGCTTCTGGCCCAGGTTGCCGGCCGGGCCGGTCGGGGCGAAACTCCGGGTCGAGTCATCATCCAGACCCTGAGCCCCGGGCATTACAGCCTGTTGAGAGCCAAGGACCATGATTTTTTGGGGTTTTACGAGGAGGAGCTGGCCCAGCGCCGCACGCTCCACTACCCGCCTTTCTCCCGGCTTGCCTTGGTGCGCTTCCAGGGAAACTCAGAGGTTAAAACCCAAAACCTGGCTGAGGAGGCGGCGCACCAGGCGCGGCGGATCGCAAAAGCACGGTCCGACGCCTGGCTCAAAATCGTCGGACCAGCTCCAGCGCCACTGGCTAAGATTAAAGGCAAGTTCCGTTTTCAAATCCTGATACACGGTCAGCAGGTCAAACCGCTCCATGCCTTTCTCAAACCCTGGATCGAACAAACACGCCGTCTGCTCAAAGGCAAGGGGGTCTCCCTTTCCCTTGACCTGGACCCCTATCAGGTCATGTAGCCGCAACAGTTTGATCCTAACCGGCCCTCCCTGTCAGGCCGGGCCAACCGGTCTCAATTACCGCCGGCGTGGCAATGGTCCCTTTGTTTGTATTCATGCCTGACCAGGCAGGAATCCGCACCCCGACAACAAAAGTTGTCAAGGCCACCCGCCAGGAAGCGGTATGACTAAGAAAATTTTTTTTAACAACTAAAAATAGAGTTGCAAGATCAGGCCCAAGCATTCTACTTATATATAGTGAAATGAGGGATGGGTACTTCTTGAAAATGCAAAGTGAATACACAGGAGAAACTAGATGGACGTTCGCATGAAAGCTTCACTGGAGGCAATTTTCAGTCCGCGTTCCGTGGCCGTTATCGGGGCGAGCAACAATCCGAAGCGCTGGGGCTTTGAAACTATGATGACCATGCTGGCGGCGAACTACCGTCATGAGCTTTATCCCGTGAATCCGAACGAACGAGAAGTTATGGGCATGCGCTGTTATCCGAGTCTCGCACATCTCCCCGGGGAGATTGACCTGGCGGTCATCGTGGTCAATGCAGCCCTCGTTCCAGGGATCATAAAAGAATGTATTGCTAAAAAGGTCAAAGGAGGCGTCATCATTACGGCCGGCTTTGCTGAAATCGGTTCTGAAGGCGCCGCCTTACAAGAAAGGCTGACCACGGAAGCAAAGGCCGCCGGGTTCTATTTTATCGGACCGAACTGCATGGGTGTCTGGAGTTCTGCCGGAAGGGTCAACACCATCTACTGGCCAGACCTGGTCCCCGGGCGCGGTTCCGTCTCGTTCATCTCGCAAAGCGACACCCTGGGCGATTCTCGCGAATTTATCCCGGGCGGCGTTTAGATTGTACCGCATCGCATGGGGTATGGCCACGGCGCAGGACACGCCATGAGCGATGTTGTAATGTCCGCCCAGCGCGTGAGCCATGTCGTGTGCGACTCCCAGCCCGACGTTTGTAAAGGAGAGTCCGGCCATGGCGCTCGCGATGAGCATGTTGCCCGCCGTCTCTTCGTTTTTTAAATCCGTATGAAAGGGTTTGAGGTTCTTTCCGATTAATCCGACGGATTCTATGGCAATCGTATCGGTGAGTGGATTTCCCAAGGTGGAAGGACACTAATTCCTGAGTAAAATTATCTATAAAGCAATCTTGATCGGCCCGCCTGGCTTCGTTCCGAGATGCAACATCGAGGATGTTTAAAAATTTTAATTAAAGCAACCGCTTACCCGACACGCCATGCTGCGATGCGCGTGGATGATGTCTAAAAAAATGCCCGGAAACCATCAGAAGCCTTTAATATCGCTTTTTTCCGATGTTTTCCGGGCTGTGCGACCAGGATCAGCTTTCCAGCCAGGCTTCGCGCAGGGCTTGTTCGGGCCAGAAATATTTATTGGGATCTACGTTTTTGAGTTTATCCGTCCATCCCCACCCATATATTGGCGACAAGTAAGGCAGGATTTCGGCCTGATCCTGTATTCTCAATACTGCTTTTTTAAACAGGTCTCTTCTCTTCTTAAAATCATCTTCAGCTGCCACTTGATCAAGGAGCTTATCCAATACTGGATCTTTTAAACCAGTTACCGGGGCATATCCGTTGTAAGGTTTTTCTTGATCTGTATGAAGCCAGTCGAAAATTGGTTTCATGGGGTCCTCAAATCCCAACGAATAGTGAAGAATGTGATAGTTCATGCTCGTCAGCCGGCCCCAGTACTGCAGCCCCATTTCAGTGATGATCTTGATGCGAAGACCGGCCGGAGCGGCCATCTGCTGCACCACCTGGGCCACCATGCTCTGTTTGCCGAAAGTCGTGGTAATATAGAAGTTCACATCCACGCCGTTGGGATACCCTGCTTCTTTTAATAATTGCCTGGCTTTCTCAATATCCCGTTTACGGTAAGAAATATCGGAATATCCCCAGGGAGAAACTTGCGGGTTGAACGGCTGGCCCAGCGGCACCGCCAGATCCCCCCAGACCGCCTTGGCCAGTTTCTCCCGATCGAGGCAGTAATCCAGTGCCTGCCGCACCCGAACATCCTTGAATGGTGAGCCGCCTTTCGTATCATGGCAATTCAAATAAAGCGTGTACGGGCTCATTTTATAGGGGGTCGTATAAAAGCATAATCCTTCTTTTTTATCGCAAAAAACCTGGCTTGTCTTTTGGCCTTTCAGTTTTCTGGAGAGATAATTGGCTTCAAGCATAATGGCGAATTGTACGTTTCCGGCCCTCAGGGCCAGGGTTCGGGGTGTTTCCTGGGTAATGACGTTATAGATGACACGATCCAGATAAGGCAATCCTTTAACGCGGTAATCCTTGAAGGCATCGTAAACGGCCCGGTATTTTTGCTTATACTCGGCGAGTATAAAGGGACCGGTTCCCGGAGGGCCGGCGGTGGGCGGGGTAAACGTCTTGGTCTGGCCCCAAATCACGCCCTTTGGCACGCAGTCCTTGGGCAGAATCGGCGCGTTTACCCAGGCGTTGGCCATGAGAAAGCCGCCGTACGACTGCGTGAGGTTGGCCACAAAGGTATATTTGTCCGGGGTTTCCATGGAATCCAAAAACATGGTGAGAATTCCTCTCCCATGCGCGAGGTTTGCCGGATCCTGGATCCGCTGGTAATTCCATTTGATATCCTCGGAGTCAAGCTCCTTGCCGTTATGAAACTTCACCCCTTTTTTCAGATGAAAGACGTAACGCTTGCCGTTGTTCTCAATTTCCCAGCTTTCGGCCAGCATGGGCTTTACATCGCCCACGGCAGCTATGCTTTTTTCCTGGATAGCTTTCAGCCGATCCCCCATGGAGGTGGGTTGCGTTAAGCCTTCATAAACCAGGCTCATATGGCGCCGCGCCCAGCCGCCACCCCATCTATGTGGATCAGGGGTCTGGATCAACCACCCAATGCAGGCATTCACGGTGCCGCCCCTTTTGGGCTCAGCAGCCACTGCTGAAATTGGAGACAAAGAAATAGCAGCAGTACCAGCAACCGATAATTCAATAAATTCCCTTCGGTTTAATCCTTTCGTTTCCTTGGTCATGGTAACCTCTCCTTTTTGCAAGCATTTTGGTTCAGAATTCTGGCTAAGCTCATGGTTCAAGTAATCGTCGGTAACATCGTCCCGGATGATTGAATCAGAGCCTCCAAAATCAGGATTAAGCTGTGCATTAAAAGTTGACTGAATTGACAAGAAACTATATTTTGACCGGACGGCGTATAAAAATTCCCTTTATAGCGCCGACGAAACATTATGCGGAATTATGGGGTAGGCGCCGCGAATTCCTTTCTTCACGCCCTCCGACATCCCTCTTAACCTGAAAAATTCAGCGTGAGAGGCCTGTAGTGCCTCGACAAGAGACGTTTTTAACCGATTAAACCGATTAAATCGATTAAATCACATTTTACAATTTTGAGGCATAGTAATCCATTCTATCACCCGTTGTCAAGGGAATTTTCACAAGATGTTTAAGCAACGTCAATATGTCCCCATAAGTGCAACATAAAATGTCCCCTTTTAGGGTTATTGGTTTATAGTCCGATCGGCCGAGCCGTCAAGGCCAAGCCCTTCGCAGTACTTTCCGGGGGAGGTGGATTTTGTGTCACCGCGGCAGAAGCCTGCTCCAGAATAGGCCTGGAGCTTCCGGTCATGAGCGTTGACGCTCAGGCTGAAATCTTAAAGCAGATGAACTCCTTTGCCCCGCCGCCGGTCAACCCCATTGATCTGATCGCGCTCAAGGGCGCTGAGGCTTATGTCAAGATCATGGAGATCGTCGCCCGCCAGGAATACATTGACGGACTGATCATCTCTTATGGCTACGGCCGTTTTGACCGGACGGCCAGTTCGCGAAGCATGATCAGCCGGTTGAAACAAACCGAAGCCGTGGCCACCATCCCGGACCGGTTCAACAAACCTTTAATCATCGTCAATGAAACGTTGAAATCAGGTCCGATTTATGAGATTTACAAGAGACATCACGTCCCGTTCCTGGACAGCCCGCTTGACTGCGCCAAGGCCATGCACGGCCTGGTGAAGTACCAGGAGCAAAAGAACCGCTGAAAAATCCCCGGGCTCATTCCAAGGGCCGGTTTCCTCGGAGAAGCGACAAGGAATGCCTGTTAAGCTGATCTCTCAAGCGCTTGGTAAGGTCTTTTACGGGTGGTGGATCGTTTTAGCGTCGAGCATCATCTGCCTGCTGGGCTACGGGCTGGGGCTGTATTCGTTTGGCGTCTTTTTCAAACCGATGATGAATGAGTTTGGCTGGACGCGCGCCATGACCTCAGGGGCATATTCCTTGAGGAGCATCCAGGGCGGTATCTTTTCACCAGTGCTCGGCTGGGCCACGGATAAGTATGGGCCGCGTATCATTATCTTTTGTGGGGCCTTTGTTCTCGGACTCAGCTTTATCATGATGTACTTTATCCGGTCCCTTCTGGGATTCTATCTGGTGTATGGCATTCTGGTCTCGCTGGGCATGAGCGCCATGCTGTATCTGCCGACCATGACCGCCATCTCCAACTGGTTTGTGCGCAAGCCGTCACGGGCCCTTTCGGTCCTGGCCATTGGCGCCGGTGTGGGCGGTTTCGTCTGCGCGCCTGCCGCCGCTTTGCTCATCAAGTATCTGGGCTGGCGTCTCTCTTTCGTGGTGGCAGGTATCATCATCTGGACGGTTTGCCTGCCTCTGTCTCTGGTAGTAAGACATCGGCCGCAGGACATGGGACTCAGATCGGATGGAGACCCTCCTGAGACTGAGCCGTGTTCAATGAAGAATATTTCCAATGAATCTCCGGGAAGGGATTGGACGCTTAAGGAAGCCCTTTTATCGAAATCCTACTGGCTCCTTTTGACCGCTTTCGTCCTTTCGGGCATGGGTCATTCCGTCATTACAGTCCACGTTGTGCCTGCCTTGACAGATGCAGGATTTTCACCTGAAAAAGCCGCCTTTTCCCTGGGCCTCATGGTTCTGATCAGCATTGCAGGAAGGCTTACATTCGGATGGCTCGGAGATTTTTTTGATAAACGCTATCTTTTTCTGGTGACATATTTACTTCAGGCGGCAGGCATCTTCATCCTGATAGGCGCGCGGCATATGAGTTTGGTATACCTCTTCGTTGTTGTATTTGGCGTTGGTTTTGGAGGCGGTATCCCTCTGGACCCGGCCATCCGGGCAGAATATTTTGGACGGGCGGCTTTTGCGAAGATCGGCGGATTCATGGCGCCGATGTTTATGATCGCCGGAGTTACCGGCCCTCTGCTGGCCGGTTACGTCTTTGACCTCACCGGCACCTACAGCCTGATCTTTGCCGCCATGGCGGTGCTCCAAATCATGGCCGCCGTGGTGATCCTGTTCGCCCGTCCTTCAGAAAGCCCTGAAAGACGAGAGGCGATGGAGGCGGTCTAAGCGAATATTTTGATAGACCTGTTTGCGATCTGGAAACCCGTGGGATTTTCTGATTAGCTTGGAATTTATCTCATTTTTAATCAACGCGGCCTTTATTCCATCTTTTCGATCCGTTCAAAATCGGAGCTTTCACATTAAATCGCTTAAACACTGATTAAACAATCCCTAAACATTCTGAAAATTAAATTAAAAGGTTGCTTAATAATTAAAAATAAATTACAGGCATCGGAGATTACCTGGTTTGGTTCGTCCTTATATTATATTTGACCACCTCTTTATCTAATAGGAGCTGGAGGAGCGATCATGAGTGAGAAAAATATTGTTTATCCCTATGTGCCGAACTCGGTGAAGGAGATTAAGGCCGAGATGCTCAGGGAAGTGGGCTTGGACGATGTGAAGGCCCTTTTCGCCGACATTCCCGAGCATTTGCAATTTCAGGGTAAACTAAACCTGCCGCAGCCGATCCTGGATGAGTATTCGATTAAAAGACATATGGAGGGGCTGCTCAACAAGAATAAAAACTGTTCAGAATATTTGAATTTTTTAGGCGCCGGGTGTGCGCAGCATTTCGTGCCCGCGGTTTGCGATGAGATCAACGGCCGGGGGGAATTTTTGACCGCCTACTCGGGCGGCACCTATGCCGACCATGGGAAGTATCAGGCCCTCTTCGAATACGCCAGCCTGATGGCCGAACTGCTGGACATGGATCATTTGAGCTCGGTTCTTTATGATGGCGCGCAGGCCGCGGCGACATCCTTACGCATGGCCTCGAGAATGACCGGCCGGAATGAGGTCCTTCTCTCCCGGTCCATGAACCCCGAGGTTTTGATGGTCGTGCAGAACTACCTCCAAGGCATTCGCGAGCCGCTGCTTAATATCAAGATGATTGATTTTGACCCTCAAACCGGGCTGCTTGATATGAACGACTTGGAATCGAAAATCTCCCCGGAAACCGCGGCCGTGTTCCTTGAAAATCCAAACTATTTCGGTTTGATCGAAGCCGACGCCGAAGCAATCGCCAAGATCGCCCGTGAAAGCGGAGCCGAGTTCATCGTGTATACCGACCCGATCTCTCTGGGGGCGATCGCTCCTCCGGCTCAGTACGGCGCGACCATTGCCTGCGGCGACATCCACAGCCTTGGGATGCACATGCAAAGCGGCGGCGGGCAGGCCGGGTTCATCGCGGTACACGACGATATGAGGTACATCGCAGAATTTAAGGACCTGATGTTCGGCCTGACCAAAACCTCTGAGGAGGGCGAGTATGGATTCGGATATGTCATGCCTCATCTGTCTTCCTACGCCACTCGCGAACAAGGCAAGGAGTACACGGGTACCAACTGCGCCCTCTGGGCCATTACCGCCGCAGTGTATCTTTCCCTAATGGGCCCCAAGGGGATGACGGAGATTGGCCAGGCAATCATGCAGAAAGCCCAATATGCAGCTAAAGGAATCTCAGAACTCAAGGGGATCGAGCTGGCTTTCAGCTCACCCTTTTTTAAAGAATTCTTGGTCAAATTCGATGGAACCGGAAAAACCGTGAGCCAGATTAACAAGGCCCTGCTTAAGTTAAGGATTTTCGGCGGGAAAGACATCTCTGGTGAATTCCCTGAACTCGGCCAGTGTGCTCTTTTCTGCGTCACAGAGATCATGACCAGGGAAGATATTGATAGTCTGGTTACTGCCTTGGAAGGCGCGGTGAACTAGTCGGATTGTAAGGCGCGAAAGTTTTGAAAGACGGCTTGAAATAAAAAAGGAGAAAAAAGATGCCGCGAGATAAAGAGACCCTGCTGCGGAAGTTCCATCAAGCTAAATGGGATGAACAGATCATCTTCGAGATGAGCGTCCCTGGCGAAAGAGGGATCCTGGTGCCGCAGGCCGGGGAGGAGATTAGCGCCATCATTGGCGATGGGCTGTCCGTAATTCCCGACCAGCTCAGAAGAAAGACCCCGCCCGCGCTGCCCGAGGTGGCCCAGGCGCGCGTCCTGAGGCATTTTATGCGGCTCTCTCAGGAAACCATGGGAGCGGACGTAAATATTGATATTGGAGAAGGAACCTGCACCATGAAGTACAGCCCCAAGGTTCAGGAGCACCTGGCGGCCAGACATCCGGGTATGACCGCCATCCATCCTTTGCAGGACGACGAGACGATGCAGGGCATCCTGGAGATTTACTACAGGCTGGAACAGTTTCTAAAAGAGATTTCCGGGCTTGACTACTTCTGCTTTCAGCCCGGCGGAGGTAGCCAGGCCGTCTTTCTGAACGCATGCCTTGTCAGAGCATATCACGCCGACCGGGGCGATCACGAGCGCGACGAGATCATTACCACCATCTTTTCGCATCCGGTAAACGCCGCCGCGCCGGCCACGGCCGGGTACAAGGTCATCACCCTCATGCCGGACGAGAACGGGTACCCGACCCTGGAGGCCTTGAAAGAGGCCCTGTCTGAACGGACGGCCGGGATTTTTATCACCAACCCTGAAGATACCGGCATTTACAATCCTGAGATTGCTGAATTCGTTAAGGCGGCCCACGATGCTGGCGCCTTGTGTTCCTACGATCAGGCCAATGCCAACGGCTTACTCGGCGTTACCCGGGCCAGGGAAGCCGGATTCGATCTTTGTCATTTTAACCTTCACAAAACCTTCTCCGCCCCACACGGCTGCATGGGTCCGGCCATGGGCGCTGTCGGTGTGAGGTCGGAGCTGGCCGGGTTTCTGCCTGTGCCTCGCGTCGAGTTTGACGGCCAGGGATATTACTTGGACTATAATCGCCCCCAAAGCATCGGGCGGGTGAGGTCCTTCTTTGGCAACACCCCGCTCGCCTTGAAGACCTACACCTGGATCATGCAGCATGGGGCTGAGGGCTTACGGGAGGTCGCCGAGTGCGCTGTGCTGAATAACAACTACATGGATAAGAAGATCAGGGAAATCCCGGGGGTGGTTGTTTATTACGCCAAAGATGAACGCAGACTGGAACAGGTTCGATACTCCTGGGAAAAACTGAAAGAAGACACCGGTGTGGACACCGAAGACGTTGAACGCCGGATGGCTGATTACGGGTTGCAGCATTATTTCACCAGCCATCACCCGCAGGTGGTGCCAGAACCGTTTACGCCGGAACCCTGCGATTCCTATTCAAAGGATGACATTGACGAGTTTGTAGCGGTGCTGCGTCAAATTTCCAGGGAGGCTTATGAAGAGCCGGACTTGGTCAAGAACGCGCCGCACCATTCCACTATCCATATGGTTCAGAATCCGCTTATCTTTGAACTGGAAAAAATCGCCACCACCTGGCGGCAGGCAAAAAAGAAAGGACTGGTCTAGCCAGGTTGGACAAACAGGTAAGGGAGCCCTCTCCTTTAAAAGCTTATGAAAAAATTGGGCGTCATCGTCAATCCGATTGCTGGCCTGGGCGGCCGCGTCGGACTCAAAGGAAGCGACAGCCTTGACATTATAAACAAGGCCAGGCAGATGGGAGCGCGGCCGGAGTCTCCCCGGCGCACGGTCGAAGCGCTCAAATTAATCTTAAAACAAAAAAACCAGACCCAGGTCATCACATACCCTGCTGAAATGGGTGAGGAAGAATGTCTCGCGGCTGGCTTTGAACCAGAGGTGATCGGGTCCATCATCAGTGGAGGCACCACCCCTGAAGACACGCAAACCGCGGCCCGGGAAATGGCTTGCGCCGGTGTGAGCCTCATCCTTTTTGCCGGCGGGGACGGGACGGCTCGGAATATCTATGACGCTATCGGGGATAAGGTTCCCGTGCTTGGCATACCTGCCGGTGTGAAGATTCATTCCGCAGTCTACGCCGTAACACCCCGGAACGCCGGGGAAGTGGCGGCCATGTTCCTGCAAGGCAGACTGAAAAAACTGCGGGAGGCAGAGGTCATGGATATTGATGAGCAAGCCTTCCGGGAGGGCGTCGTTTCAGCCAGGCTCTATGGATACCTGCGCGTGCCTGAAGAGAGCCGGTATATTCAGCACGCAAAATCCAGAGGCGCTCTGTCCGGGGAGGAGACCCTGCAGGGAATAGCGGCGGATGTTATCGCTGGCATGAAGGAGGATGACAGCTACTATATCATCGGACCGGGCACCACCACCAGGGCCGTCATGGAACGTTTAGGGCTTAAGAATACGCTGCTTGGAGTTGACGTTGTCCGCAGGCGTGCGCTGGTGGCGAGCGATGTTTCTGAAAATCAACTGCTGGATATCGTAAAAGATCACCAGGCCAAGATTATCGTGACGGTCATTGGCGGCCAGGGCTATCTGTTCGGGCGTGGCAACCAGCAGATCAGCCCGCGTGTGATTCAGCAAGTGGGGAAAAAGAATATTGTGATTATCGCCACAAAAGAAAAACTGATCTCTCTATCAGGTCGGCCGCTGCTGGTGGACACCGGCGATGAGGAGCTGAACAAACAGCTCAGCAGCTACATGAGAGTGACCACCGGGTTCAAAGATTATGTCATGTACAGGGTGGGATACTGAAGCCGCACGGCGCGCCTGGAGCGACAATGCAAAAAGATACCCAAAAAACGCTCCTCTATGACTGGCACATCTCCAGAGGGGCCAGCATGGGGAACTTTGGCGGCTATGACATGCCCCTCTGGTACCCTGCGGGCGCTAAAAATGAACACCTGGCCGTCCTCTTCAGCGCGGGCCTCTTCGACACCAGCCATATGGCCGCGGTCACGGCCGCCGGACCCGACGCCTTTGAACTGCTGCAGCGATGCTTCACCAGGGACCTGAGCCGTTATGTCAATAAAGATGAAAGTCCCTCAGCCGCAAGAAGCTGTGCCTATGGTGTGTTTTTGAACCAGGCCGGAGAAGTGATTGACGACGCCATCGTATACCCCCTGAACCCCCAAACCTTTATGATCGTCGTTAATGCTGGCATGGGCGGGAAGATCGCCCGGCATTTATCGGACCATCTGGAGGGGGGTGACGTCCGGATAACCGACCTGACCGGTCAACTGGGTAAATTAGACGTCCAGGGCCCCATGGCTGGCAAAGTCTTAGTCAGGATTCTAAAGGAGCCTCAAAAAGTGCTTGAAGATATGGCCTACTTTAAATACAAAGGCCATTATGATAAGGTTTCCCCTTCCGCTGAGATGGTTCTTTTAACCGACGGCACCCCGATCCTGCTTTCCCGCACCGGGTATACCGGAGAATTCGGGTTTGAAATCTTTATCGAATTTGAACATTTGGCGCCTTGTTGGGAAATGATCATCAAAGCCGGAGAACCGTTTGAAATGAGACCTTGCGGCCTGGCGGCCCGGGATTCACTCAGAGCCGGGGCCATGCTTCCTCTTTCCCATCAGGATATCGGCCCCTGGCTGTTTGTCAATAATCCGTGGACGTTTGCCTTGCCTTATAACGCCGACTTCACGGATTTCACCAAGCGTTTCATTGGTGACACGGCTCTTAAAAGAGCCGTTAAGGCGGAGTACACCTATGCCTTTGCGGGGTACGATCCCCGTAAGGTTTCGGTTCATGACCCGGCCCTGGTGCTGGATTTGGAAGACGATGAGTTAGGTCTGGTCATGACATGCGTTACGGACACGGCCATCGGAAGGATCAGGGGCCGGATATACAGCGTTGCCTCTCCCGACCTTCCGGGCGACGCCGTATTGCGGGGTTTAAGTTGCGGGTTTGTGAGGGTCAAAACCCGGCTGGATTATGGTCAAATGGTCAAGCTCAAAGATAGGCGGCGGGAGATAACGGTTGAAATCGTGGATGATATTCGCCCGAATCGCACCGCCAACAAACCTATCAGCGAAATGTTACCAGGATAGGGAGCAGGTTATGAAAGAAATTGACGAATTAGATTTGCCAGATGACGTGCGCTATACCGAGGAACATGAATGGGTCAGACATACAGGCGACAAGGTCCGGGTTGGCATCAGCGATTATGCCCAGGACCAGCTGGGTGACATTGTCTTTGTGGAGCTGCCCGAGGTGGGCGATACGTTTCATCAAGGGGAAGAGTTCGGGACTGTGGAGTCAACGAAGACTGTCACTGAGCTGTATATGCCTCTCAGCGGTGAGGTTCTGGCTGTCAATAGCGCCTTGGAGGATGTTCCGGAAAACGTGAACGAACATCCTTATGAGGAAGGCTGGATGATCGAGGCTGCGCCGAGCGAACCGGGAGAATGGGAGTATCTCCTGACCAGGGAAGATTATCTGGACATATTAAAGGAGATGGAGTAAATGCGGTTTCTGCCTCACACTGATGAAGATATCGCCTCCATGCTTGATTTAGTGGGTCTGAGCGGCCTGGAGGATCTTTTTGCGATGATCCCGGAGGATTGCCGCCGTCCCAGTGATCTCAGCCTGCCTCAGCCCCTGACCGAATGGGAATTACAGGACCTGATGATGGAGTCCTCCGGCCTGATGGCCGTGCGGCCGGAGTACAAGGTTTTTATCGGGGCCGGGAGCTACGAGCATTTTATCCCGGCGTCGGTGACCCATCTCGCGGGCCGTTCCGAGTTCGTGACGCCGTACACCCCGTACCAGCCGGAAATGAGTCAGGGCACGCTTCAGGCGATTTACGAGTATCAGACGCTGGTAGCCCGTTTGCTGGGCCTGGAGGTGGCCAATGCCTCCCTGTATGACGGCGCCTCCGCCCTGGCCGAGGCGATACTAATGGCTGTTCGAATAACCGGACGGAAAAAGGTCGCTCTTTCAAGCCTGGTTCATCCCCTGTATCGGGAAGTCGTTCAAACCTACCTCAAGCCAGTCGGTCACAGCGTATTGGAACTTCCTTATCTGGAAAACGGTTTAACCGACCTTTCGAAACTGGAGGGAGCCGAAAATCTGGCAGCGGTCGCGCTCCAATCCCCCAATTTTTTCGGATGCATCGAGAATCTTCAGACCGCGGGGGAACTGGCGCACCAAGGAGGCGCTCTTTTCATTACCTGCTTTACCGAACCAATGGCTTACGGGCTTTTGAAAAATCCAGGATGCCAGGGGGCGGATATTGCGTGCGGAGAGGGACAAAGTTTCGGCATCCCTGAGTCCTACGGCGGCCCGGGGCTGGGGATATTCACCACTAAAATGAAATACGTGCGCAACATGCCCGGCCGGCTGGTGGGTCGGACGTCGGATGCCGAAGGCAGACAGGGGTTTGTCCTCACCCTGGCTACCCGGGAGCAGCACATCCGCCGCGAAAAAGCGACCTCCAACATCTGCACCAACAGCAGCCTCTGCGCCCTCACGGCGGCTATCTACCTGGCTTCGGCCGGAGGGGCCGGTCTGCGGGAGCTGGCTGAATTGAACCATGACAAGGCCGAGTATCTCAAGCGTGAATTGAAAAAGGCCGGATGCGTTATCAGCTTTGAAAGCCCGACCTTCAACGAGTTCGTGGTGAAATACCCGGATAACTTTGAAGCCGCGCATGATGGCCTGCTTCGGAAAAAAATTGTGCCCGGCCTGTCCCTGGCGCCTTACTTTCCGGAGCTTAAGGGTCACTACCTGTTGTGCGTTACCGAAACCAAGAGCAAGACGGACATGGACGCTCTGGTAGGGGAGGTGGCGTCATGAAAGAACTTCCAGGAACCACGGGTCTGCTGATTAACGAGCCGTTACTCTGGGAAAAAGGAAGAGCGGGAAGATGCGGGTTTTCTTTTCCCCGGCGCGATGTCGAGCCTGCCTCTCTGGACGAAGCGCTCATCGGCCAGGTTCCCGACCTGCCCGGCCTGAGCGAGGTGGATGTGGTCCGTCATTATACCCGGCTCTCCCAGTGGAACTTCTGCGTGGACACCGGCATGTACCCCCTTGGTTCATGCACCATGAAATACAACCCCAAAATCAATGAAAAGATGGCGCGTTTAACCGGCTTTGCCACTGCGCATCCGCTGCTTCCAGGCCGATGCTCCCAGGGGGCGATGCGGCTGATGTTTGAACTCGAACGTCTCCTGGCGGAGATAACCGGTATGAACGCCGTAACCCTGCAGCCTGCGGCCGGGGCACAGGGGGAGCTGACCGGCATGCTCATTATTCATGCTTTTCATGAAAAAAACGGCCAGGGTCGGTCGAAAATCATCATCCCGGATACGGCCCATGGCACCAACCCTGCCAGCGCGGCCCTGTGCGGCTTTCGCGCCGTGCCCGTTAAGTCCAACGAACAGGGAATCCTGACCCCGGAAACGATCGCTTCCGTCATGAACGAGGATACGGCCGGAATCATGGTCACCAATCCCAATACCCTCGGCCTTTTTGAAGAGAACATCAAACAGATCGCCGAAATCGTCCATTTAAGAGGCGGGCTGGTATACTGTGACGGCGCGAACCTGAACGCGGTCATGGGAATCGTGGACATGGGCGCTATGGGGGTGGACCTCCTCCATCTGAATCTCCACAAGACCTTTTCAACGCCTCATGGTGGAGGCGGGCCCGGTTCCGGGCCGTTATGCGTCAACAAACAGCTCGAGCCCTTCCTCCCCGTGCCTCGACCGGTCCAGGAAAACGGAAGCTTTCGCCTCTCCGAAGACTTCCCGGATACCATCGGCAGGATGCACGCCTTTTATGGCAATTTCGGCGTCATGATCAAGGCCTACAGCTATATCAGGAGCCTGGGTCCTGACAACCTTAAAAAAGCCAGCCAGCTCGCCGTCTTGAACGCCAACTATGTCAAGGAAAGCCTGAAGGGGGTGTTCCACCTGCCTTTTGATCGCCCCTGTATGCATGAATGCGTCTTTACGGATCAGTTCCAAAGGGCCTTCAAGGTTTCGACCCTGGACATGGTCAAACGCCTGATGGACTATGGCTTTCACCCGCCCACGGTCTACTTTCCGCTGGTGGTGAACGGCGCGATTATGATCGAGCCCACGGAAACAGAATCCAAAGAGGACCTGGACCTTTTTATTGAAGCCTGCAAGGCCATTGTGAGCGAGGCGGAAGAGAAGGCGCCTCTTCTGCATGAAGCGCCTCATAAATGCATAAGAGGCAGGCTGGATGAAACCAAAGCCGCCAGGCAGCCGTGTCTTACAGGTTGAGGGGTTTAAGAAGAGGGGAAAGCAAGAATGAAAGAATTTGCGATTTTGTTTTTATTGGGACCGGACCGGCCGGGAATCGTGGATGAGGTTTCCACCTTCCTTTTCGCGCGCCAGGCAAACATTGAGGACAGCCGCATGGCGATCATGGGCGGATGCTTTTCCATCATGACGCTCATCTCATGCACCAAGAGGCAGCTGGAGACGATCAAGGCGGAATTGGGCCAGCTTGAGAATCTGGGGTTTGAAGTTTCAATCCATGAGGCCAAAGACCCGGAAGACCTTCCCGCGCTGGCAGAACTGCCTTTGAAGCTTGAACTAAAGGCCATGGATCACCCGGGTATCATGCAAAAAGTAGTTCATATTCTGCACGAACATAACATCAATATTCAATCCTTGAACACAAGGGTCACCAGGGCCCCGCTCTCGGGATCGCCCCTGTTCAATCTGATTCTGGAAGCAGGCGTCCCGGCTGAAGAATTCATGGCCGCCATTAAGGAGGAGCTGACAGGCCTGGCCGCGGAGATGAACCTTGATCTGAGTTTTAAAACATGAGGTCTTCAGCCCGGCCAAATCATTTGGAGATACGATCTTTCCTTATGGAAGAGGATTGAAGACAACCCATCAATGCCCATCAAAGTGACAATCCTGGGATCAGGCCCTGGCGGATACATCGGCGCTATCCGGGCGGCGCAGCTTGGGGCCCAGGTTACCCTGATAGAGAACAACAACCTGGGAGGCACCTGCCTGAACCGGGGCTGCATCCCGACCAAGACCCTTAAGGCCACGGCCGAAGCCCTGGAAACGACTCACCGTCTCCATGAATTCGGGGTAGTGCTCGAAGGAGAGGTTCGGCCGGACATCCAGGCCATTATGAACCGCAAGCAGAAGGTCGTGGATACGCTGGTCACCGGCATCCGCAAGATTATTGACAGCTACAGGATCAGGTTTATTGAAGGCACCGGCTATGTTATGGATCCGGGACGCGTCCGGGTCCAAACTAAGGAGGGCCGGTCCATCGAGATCACCGGGGATAAACTCATCCTGGCCACCGGCTCTAATCCTTTGAACTACCCGGATTTTCCTGTTGACGGGCAGAAGATTATTTCCTCAAACGAGGCCTTGCTGCTTGACGACATTCCGGAGGAAATGGTGATCATTGGCGGAGGAGTGGTCGGGGCCGAGTTCGGTTTCATCTTCAATGCTCTGGGCACTAGGGTCACCATTGTCGAGGCCCTTGACAGAGTGGTGGGGCTGCCGTCGGTGGACCCGGATAGCAGCAGAATCCTGGCGCGGGAGATGAAAAAAAAGAAAATCAAGCTCTTTCTAAACAAGACGGTGATAGGGTCTGAGGATGCGCCAGGGCATAAGGTCAGGCTCACCTTAGGGCCTTCCCCTTTTCTTAAGGAAGTAAAAGAAAAAGACAAAAAAGAGATTGTTCTTGAGGCCGACAGGGTCCTCGTCTCCATTGGCCGGGAATTGAACACCAAAAATATGGGCCTGGAGGAACTGGGCCTGGAGCTGCACCCCCGGGACTGGATCGTGGCCAATGAAAAAATGGAGACCAACATCCCGGACGTATATGCAGTCGGGGATATCCTGGGCCCGGAAAAGATCATGCTCGCGCACGTCGCCTCAGCCGAGGCCTTGACAGCGGTGGAAAACTGCATGGGCGCACAAAAGGTCATGAATTACGACGCGGTTCCGACCGGTATCTTTACTTCCCCGGAAATGGCTGACGTCGGTCTGACCGAAATCCAGGCTCAAGAACGCGGCCTGAACTTTCGCTCCGATTCTTTTCTTTTCCGCGGCCTGGGCAGACCTCAGGCCATGGGCGAAATCACCGGTCAGGTCAAGATTATCTCTGAAGCCAAGACCGGGAAGATCCTGGGTGTCCACATCATCGGCCCCCATGCCACGGACCTCATCGCTGAAGCTACCCTGGCCATGAAGCTTGGGGCCACAACAGAAGACCTGGCCTCAACCATTCACGTCCACCCCAGCCTGTCTGAGGCTGTCATGGAGGCGGCCCATGCCGCCCTCGACGCCCCCCTCCATGCACCCGCCCGGAAGCAAAAGACCTAAAGCTCTCGTTAAAATTACGTTCCGATTGAAAAGGCCAGGGATTGCTTTGTCACTTCACTCCTTCGCTTCCCCCTTAATAAGGCTCAATCGGAATGTTCTTTTGCCAGCCGCTCTAAGACACGAAGAATGAATAGACGATAAATAGACAGGAAGATAGCATCGTGCGAGCTGTATGATTATGGGAGGTCTTCTTTGGGGCGGGTATAGATGACCTTGACCTGGCCGGGGTTTTCAGCCAGGCAGGCTGTGCATTCCGGATTATCAGGGTTGCAGTCCACCGGTTCGATCAGGACTTCAAAGCCAAGCTCCTCGTACTCAGCTTTGGCCTCGCTTAACCGCGGCTCGGCAGCGGAGAACTTGCGCCTCCAGTCCCGGGCCTGTAATTCTTTATCTTTTGGGCTTTTCAGTTCCACTTTCCTTGGCTCCCTCATAAGGGCCTTGCCTTTTTCTCCATTAAATCTCATTATATACTACCTTTTAATTTGAAACAAACCATCCTTATCTCTCGCGGGATATAGTCAAAAAGAGGGAGGCATTTTCATCAAGAGGACTGAAGGACTGAAGAGGCAAGCTCAAGCCTTGTAGGTCAGGGTGGCCCGCGAAGCGGGTCTCTCTGACAATAATAACCAGATTTTGTGTCAGAGAGCTTCGCACCCTGACACTACAACTCAAGATCATTGACAGTGACTGAAAAAAACAGTAAATACAATTTGATAAACTAAGTGAAATTCCAAGGGCGAGGAAGGTGCATGGAAAAAAGAGATGAAGAACTCATCGCCAGCCTGCTCGATAAGGAGCCGGAGCTGAAAAAGCTGCTGGCTCAACACCAGGAACTGGGTGATCGAGTGGACGAACTTAGTAAGCGGCCTTATTTGACCACGGAAGAAGGTTTGGAAAAAAAGAGGCTGCAAAAATTGAAACTGGCTGGCCGAGATCGAATCGAAGCCATCCTGGCCCGCTACCGAAAGAGTTGAGTAAAAATGGAATCGAGTGGCGCAGAGATCCTCCTTGAGTCTTTGATGCGGGAGGGTGTGGAAGTTATTTTCGGCTATCCCGGTGGAGTCATAACCGACATTTATGACAAGCTGCCCAGCACCAAAATCCGGCATGTCCTGGTCCGGCATGAGCAGGCGGCGGTTCATGCGGCGGACAGTTACGCTCGAGCCTCGGGCAAGGTGGGTGTGGTCCTGGTCACCTCCGGCCCGGGCGCGACCAACACTGTCACTGGCATTGCCAGCGCCTATATGGATTCTGTCCCCCTGGTAGTCCTTACCGGCCAGGTGCCGACCGGTGTTATAGGCAACGACGCCTTTCAGGAAGTGGATATCGTCGGCATCACCCGGTCCTGCACCAAGCACAACTACCTGGTCAAAGAGACTGAGAAGCTGGCCGCCATTATCAAGGAGGCCTTTCACCTCGCCTCTTTTGGCCGGCCCGGCCCGATTCTGGTGGACCTGCCCAAGGATGTCATTGCCAGGAAGGCAGAGTTTCGGTATCCTCGTAAGGTGAAGATGCGGAGCTATAAACCCACTTACGAGGCCCACCCTAAACAAATCCGCAAGGCCTTTGAACTGATGCTTCAAGCCAAGAAGCCGGTTATTCTCGCTGGCGGCGGCGTCATCAGCTCCGGGGCGCACCGGGAGTTAAAAACGCTGGCCGAAAAGATGCGGTTTCCGGTGACCACGACCCTGATGGGCCTGGGAGGGTTCCCGGGGACCCACGAGTTGTGGCTGGGAATGCTGGGCATGCACGGGACATATCAGGCCAATATGGCTGTGGCGGCCTGCGACTTGCTCATTGCCATCGGGGCGCGGTTTGACGATCGAGTCACGGGCAAGCTTGACGAGTTCTGCCCTGACGCCAAGCTGATCCACATTGATATTGATCCCACGAGCATCAAAAAAAATGTTGACATCCATGTTCCCATCGTGGGCGACTGCCGCAACGCTCTGGTCAAGTTGCTGAATCTGACCGCCAAAGAGTTCAAGGATCGGGTCAGGGGAGGCGCCAGCGATCACCGGGCCTGGCTCCGGCAGATCAAGGCCTGGCGCGAGACTTATTCCCTTAAATATGACCAGGCCAAAGACGGCCCGATAAAGCCTCAGTACGTGGTTGAAGAAATCTACCGCCTGACCAAAGGAAACGCCATTATCACCACCGAGGTGGGCCAGAACCAGATGTGGGCCGCGCAGTACTACCACTTCACCAAGCCTAGAACCTTTATCACCTCAGGCGGACTGGGCTGCATGGGATTCGGTCTGCCTGCCGCCCTGGGAGCTCAGATTGCCCATCCAAAGAAGCTGGTCATTGATATCGCGGGGGATGGCAGCATCCAGATGAATATCCAGGAGCTGGCCACCGCGGTGGAGAACAAGCTTCCGGTGAAGGTGGCCATCCTCAATAATCAGTACCTGGGCATGGTGCGCCAGTTTCAGGAAATTTTTTACAACAAACGCTACTTTGCCACCTCACTCACCGGCGCGCCGGATTTTGTGAAGCTGTCTGAGGCCTATGGCGCGGTAGGGTTGAGAGCCGAGAAACCGAGCGAAGTGACCCCGGTCCTTGAGGAGGCCCTCAGGATCAAGCGTCCGGTGCTTATTGACTTCCGCGTGGAACAGGAGGAATGTGTTTACCCCATGGTTCCGGCCGGCGCTCCTATAACAAATATGCTTTTAGCTTAAAGATGATGCAAAACGAGAGACGAACCATTTCAGTTCTGGTTGACAACGAGCCCGGAGTCCTTTCCCGGGTGACCGGTCTATTTTCCGGACGGGGCTTTAACATCGAAAGCCTGTCCGTGGGAGAGACTCTGGACCCGACGATTTCCCGAATCACCCTCGTGACGACCGGGTCTCCACCCATCATTGAACAGATCATCAAGCAGCTGCGCAAGCTGATCAACGTCATTAAGGTTGTTGACCTGACCGAGACCGAGTTTGTCGAGCGTGAAATGCTGCTCATCAAGGTGCGGGCCGAAGCCGCATCCAGGGCCGAGGTCCTTCGTATCGTGGACATCTTCCGCTGCAAGGTCGTTGATGCCTCACCGCACTTTTATACGGTTGAAGTCACCGGTTCGGAGAGCAAGATTCAGGCCGTTCTCGATCTGTTTACCCCGCTGGGCATCGAGGAAATCGTGAAGACAGGGAAGATCGCCATCGCCCGAAGCAAGAAGTAACGTTCACCTAATAAACGCAAGGAGTTTGACATGGAAATTTACTACGAGAAGGATGCTGACCTGAAGGTCTTAGAGAAAAAGAAAATATGCATCATCGGCTTTGGGAGCCAGGGCCATGCTCAGGCCCTGAACCTGCGTGACAGCGGGGTGGATGTTATCGTGGCCGAGCTTCCGGGTACGGAGAACTATGAACTGGCCAAAAGTTTTGGCTTTGAACCGGTCTCAGCCGGTGAGGCCTCGGAGCAGGGGGATATCATCCAGATCCTGGCCCCGGACGACGCGCAGGCCGCCATATATGAAAATGACATCAAAGAAAACCTGGCCGAAGGAAAAACGCTGCTCTTCTCACACGGGTTCAACATCCACTACCATCAAATCGTCCCGCCCCTGTTCGTGGATGTCGTCATGATCGCGCCCAAGGGTCCCGGACATCTCCTCAGGTCGGAATACGAACAAGGAGCCGGGGTTCCCGCCCTGGTGGCCATCCATCAGGACGCCTCAGGCAAAGCCCTTGAGACCGCTCTGGCTTATGCCAAAGGCATCGGCGCCACGCGGGCCGGGACCATCGTCACGACTTTCAAAGAGGAAACCGAGACCGACCTTTTCGGCGAGCAGACCGTGCTGTGCGGCGGCGTGAGCGAGCTGGTCAAGGCCGGTTTCGACACCCTGGTTGAGGCCGGCTATCAGCCGGAAATCGCCTACTTCGAATGCCTGCACGAACTAAAACTCATCGTTGATCTCTTTTATCAAGGCGGCATCAGCTACATGCGTTACTCCGTCAGCAACACGGCCGAATACGGCGACTACACCCGTGGCAAAAGAATCATCACTCAAGAAACCCGCCGCGAGATGAAAAAAATTCTGAATGAGGTCCAGTCCGGTGAGTTCGCCCGGGAGTGGATCATGGAGAACAAATGCGGCCAGCCGGTCTTCAAGACCGCCCGGCGGCGGGAGGCGGAGCATCCTATCAATACCGTCGGGGAAAAGCTGCGGAAGATGATGTCCTGGCTGGACGCAAAATAAAACAAGCCGGAAGCGGACAAATACAGACAAGGGGAATTTCTTTATCAGAAATTCCCCTTAAAAAAACCGATAATACAGGATAGGGCAGGCCTAGCGGTCGCAGAGGCTGGCATTTTTTTGATGTTAAGAGATTTTTAACTGTTTTTCCAGCCGGGATATC
Source organism: Deltaproteobacteria bacterium (assembly GCA_019308995.1). Lineage (NCBI taxonomy): Bacteria > Pseudomonadati > Myxococcota > Myxococcia > Deltaproteobacteria bacterium. Next base: position 45,529 of record JAFDHD010000002.1, read on the forward strand.
TCCGCCTCCAGCCGCTGCCGCCCCTCCTCGCTCAAGTCTTCCTCTGCCAGACGACGCCGCAGGGCTAATAGAATCTGGGTATCCCGGTATACCGAACAGCTCTCAGTCATGCTTTCCTTTGCTAAAGGTATAAATATAAAAAGACCCGGCAAATCATCCGAGTCTTTTTTATACTCATTTTTAAGGGGCGTCAATAGGAACAGGTCGTGCCGCAGGAAGAACAGCCGTCGCCGAGCAAGGGTTTCCCCGGGATGACTGAAAACCCGGCGCGGATACCCTGGTCAATAAAATCAATGCTGACCTTTTCAATCATGTTAAGCAGCTCTTTATCTATCATGTAAGTGACCCCGTTATATTCCTTTGTCTCGTCCGTGTCTTTCGGCTCATCCAGAGCTAATGCCAGAGACGGACCGCCTCACCCGCCCTGGTCAAGAAAGACGCGAATGGGCGAGCTGGTTTTATTCGCCTCCAGGTGTTCTCTGACCTTCTCATTTGCCTTTGTGCTTACCTCGATCATGATCTCTCCTTATTCCCCTAAGCTATCAGGTTTCATTTTGATAGTTAATATAAGACCCCGGAAGACCGGCGTCAAGGGCAGGCTAATTTTTATTGGGACCTGAACGATTGGACTGGGGCCGTAAGGAGTGTTTAGCTGGCGCCGGCCTCTTCCAGAGGGAAGGAGTTTATACCAGAATTATTTTCTCAAGCAGATTGTCTTAATATCTGGTGAGCCTTCTGATCAAGGTGGTCGAAAAAATCATGGTTCATAGGCTCCAGCCTGCGGTAGGAGCAGTCTAGAGCGTTTTCCGGTTTGAAGAGCTGTAACCGCCAATCCGGAACCCCGCTCAACTCTTTAGCCAGGGTCAGGATGTCGCTTTCCGTATGAAGCCCGGGCACAACCGTCGTTCTGAGGATATAAGGAAGGCCTGACGATTTGAGGAGGGCCAGGCTATCCTTGACCTTGTTTAGAAATCCTGGTCGGCCCGCGGCTCGGGCATAGGCAAGCTCGTTCAGAGGGGCCTTGACGTCCATGGCCACATGATCGAGCAGGCCCCGGTCCAAAAGGTCGGCCAGAACCTCGGGCCGGCTGCCGTTGGTATCCAGCTTGACTTTAAACCCCGCGGCCCTGATGTCCTGAATGAAGTCTGGCAGGCCGGGGCTTATGGTCGGCTCCCCGCCCGAAATGACCACTCCGTCAATCCAATTATGGAATACCTTGAGCCGGGCTTTTATTACATCCCAATCTAAAGTGGGGTACTCGTCCGGGTTGAGGACCAGGCCGTAATTGTGGCAGAAGGGACAGCGAAAGTTGCAGCCTGCCAGAAAAATAACCGAAGACACCTGACCCGGCCAGTCCAGAAAGGAGGACTCCAGGAATCCTTTGATTTTTATGCTAAATTGACTAGCCACAGATCAACCTCTTCTTAAGATTGCTCATTCATGGCGGCAATGTGCCGTTCCAGAAAACGGCGCACAGGCAGCTCGTACTTGACATGCGTACTGTCGTCCAGGACCAGAATAGGCAGCGCCCCCTTTTCCACTAATTCCACCAGTTCATACCAGGCCAGATTAGCCAGCACTTCAGGGTCGTCCGCTTTGATGACCTCGATGTTGATGCCCAGCTTGTTCAGGTCAAAGGCGCGCTTGATGTTCTCGCACTTCCCGCAATTCTCTTTTGTGAACAGAGTCACCGTCCTCCTCCTCTCAGATGACGCTCAACTTTACCCGGTAGCAGACTCGGTCGCCCGGGCGGGCTGCGGTTTACCAAACACCGCCTGGTTTCGGTAACGATCTCTGAGTTCCCCTAACTTGCCTTTATTCCAGGATGAGAGCTTGGTAAAGTAACCGGTAATCCGGGTAATGCCTTCCAGGTCGGTTGATCCGCAGTAAGGACATTCATCAAGCAGTCCCCGCGCCGTGCGATAGCAGCTCCGGCAGCTTGTAAACTCCGGCGAAAAGGCCACCTGATCGTTCTTGGTCCAGCGAAAGGTCTTGGTAACGAAGTTGGCCAGGGACTCAGGAGAAGGTTGCGCTTCGCCCAGAAAGATGTGCGTGATGGCGCCAGCTTCAATGAGGGGATGAAAGAGGCCTTCCAGCTTGATCCGCTCGATAGGATTCATCTCGGCCCCGATGTTGAACAAGGTTGAGTTCGTGTAGTAGACCTCGTTTTTTTCAAGATCGCCTTTGATGACCTCCCTGGTCTGTTCGGGAAAACGTTCCAGGTCCAGCTTGGCGAAACGGTAGGCCGTACTTTCGGCCGGGGTCTGTTCCAGCACAAAGTGCACCCCGTATTTCTCACGATACTTGTCCGCCAGGATCTTCATGTTGGCAATGACGTTCAGCCCGAACCGAATGGCCTCATCCGACTCGTGGAGCTGGGTGCCGATGTGGTACTGGATCATCTCGTTGAGGCCGATCATACCAATGAGATAGCTGGCTCGATGCATCCTGAGGTATTGTTCGCCGTCATGGTTCATACACAGCAGAGAAAGGGGACTTTTTTCTCCCGCCGCCAGAAGCTTCTCGATAAAGGCCTTCTTCTGCAGGTGCGCCTTCACGGCTAGCTCTATCTGCTCGCGGAGAAGGGCCATCAGCTTGGTATCGTCCCGGTCGGCCCGAAAGGCCAAGCGAGGCAGGTTGATGGTCACATTCTGTATGGCGGAATAACGCATGCGCCAGGGGATCTTGGCGTCTTCAAGGTCGCTCTGCTCTAGTTTGAAGGACAACCGGCAGCATTCGGAGATCTTAGCAGTGTTGCCTCGATCAAAGACAAAGTATGTATTGCCTTTTTCCGAGGCGACCTGGCAGATCAAGTTCAGAAATTCCTCATGACCCGGGGTCTTGAAAAATTTCTCCGTAATATGAACCAAAGGCTTGGGGAAAAAGAACGGGCGTCCCGCCCCATCCCCTTCAAGATAGGTCTCAAAGAGGGCCCAAATAAATCGCTGCGCCTCCTTTTCAAAATCGCCATAGGTCAAATACTGTTTTTCTTCCCTGGTAGCCGGGTCTTCGTTCTCAACATATTCTCCCCCCGGGCCGATGGCCGGGACATCAACGAAATGATCCGGGACCTCCCAGTAGAGGTTGATGTCAGAAAAGATGGCCTGGCCGCCGCGGGCCACAGCCTGCTGAGAAAATTCGAAGATGAGCATCTGGGCCAGCTGCTTCACCTGGCGGTCATTGAGTTCAAGCAGATAGGGGGCGAAAAAGAGATTGACCGCGTCCCACCCGATGGCCCCGGCAAAATTAGACTGCAAGGCCGCGGCAAACTTGACCATATGAGCCAAAAGAACCTCGGCATGCCGGGCTGGCTTGGCCAGGGAAAGGGCGTTGGGCAGGGATAGACCAAATTTCTTAATATACTCCAGTGATTGACCTGAACAGTATGGCCGGTCAATGAAGCCAAGGTCGTGCAAGTGAATATCACCAGCCAGGTGAGCGTCACTCACCTCCCGGTCAAAGACATTGAGGAAGGCGAACTCCTTCTTGATGTTTTCGGCCAGGGTCAGGTTGGTCGCCTCCGGACCGTGAGGCATGTTGGCGTTTTCCTTGTTCTGCTGCATGATAAGCTGTTTGACGTCATGGATAGGCATCCCCAGCCGGGTGTGCATGCGTCGTTCATCCTCCAGTCCCAGTTCAATCAACTTGGCGTTGACCAGTTCCCTTATCAGAGGCGCAGAAACAAATTTGATCTTGACCTTGCGGATGATCTCCTCCACCTCGCGGCCCACCAGATCGGCCGTGTCGTGGTCAATCATGGTCTCCTTGAGAAGGGCGTCCACGATGCGCTGACGATTCCACCCCTTAAAATCATCATCAGAGGATCTTACAAACACAGCGATGTCTGTTGCATCCTCAAACTGAACTCCGACCGGACCGTAATCCGTTTCTTGGAGACTGGCCATTTAAAAAACCTCAACCTCCGGAAGGGAATTCCCCCTCCTTTTTATTTGCTTATATTGTGTTTCTATTAGCAAGAAATACTATATATAGTGTTAAATGGCCTGTCAAGCACTTTTTTTAATCTTTTTATTCCTATTATTTCCATGGACAGCCGCGGTCTCTTCTAGTGAGTTGAGCCTTATTTGACGGCAATATCCAAACCCACTCTGAAGATGCTTAAAGCAGTGGTTCAAGATTATACAGCGACCTTGCTTATTGATTTTATTAATTTTTATCACCTGCCAGGCTGGGACAGATATTATTAAAAGGGGGATGGAGGGGGATTTTCTTCTTGGACGCTCGGATAATTTAACGGGCAGGAAGAAGCAGACGCGCTAAGAATCCTGAAATATTTCGTAATATGTCAGGACCCGCTTCACAAAGACCCGGGTTTCCCGAAAGGGAGGCACACCGCCGTATCTTTTCACCTTGCGCGGGCCACTGTTGTACGCCGCTAGAGCCAGGGTTTCATTCCCATCGAACATAACTAGCAGTTTTTTCAAGTATTTCACCCCGGCCTGGATGTTGTAATGAGGATCGAACAGGTTCCTGATACTGGGCGCTTTGGCGGTGGCAGGCATGACCTGCATCAGGCCGATGGCGCCCTTGCGCGAGATGGCCTGAGGGTCGAAGCGCGATTCAGCCTTTATGACGGCCTTGATCAGGGCCGGGGAAACCCCGTGACGCTGGGCGACCTTTTCGATGTACCGGTCGTACGTGGCCGGGTCCATTTCCCTGGACTTCTGCTGCTCAAGCTTTTGAGCTACAATGTTGACCACAACCGGCGCAGACGGGCCGGGCCTCAAGACCCTGCGTGATTCGGCCACTGCCTTTGAGGTGCTTGCAAGGCTTGAATCAGCGGACCTGAAGATATGTCTCGCTTCCAGCGACACGACCGCCAGCGCGAACACCACTGCCAACAGGGCCAGGAGGATCAATCGTTTCAGGTTCATGACACCACTCTTTTCCCAGAAGCCAGATACTCTCGGCCTCTTTTACAAGCCTATCCAACTCTTTTATCGGGTCAATACGAAGAAAGTATGATTTTTTAGCGCATTTCAGGGAAAAAACTCATACTTTCTTCCTAGTGTAAGGTCTTTAAAGGTATATAGAGCCAGTATTCGTTTTGAAGTAATTAATAAAAAAATTAACAGGTTATGATGGATATATGTACGCTCCTTCCTGTTCATGATTGATACAAGATTTCCTTAGATAAAATCTGCATCTGGATTCCTGCTTGCGCAGGAATGACGGCCAGTTGCGAAGGACAAGGAATACAAAAGATTGAAATTAATGAATTGGAGAAGCTAGATTAAAAACGTCAGGGAACCTCGCTTCGCGAGCCACCCTGACCTACAAGGCTGCTTCCATCACTTCATAAAGAAATTGTGGGGCAGGCTTTCCAGCCAGCCAGCCAGCCATAAAATCCTTCTTTCGATTAACCTCCTGTCGCTGCGCGACCCACCGAAGAAAAGTTAAAAAATCCCCCTCAATCCCCCTTGTAGAAAAGGGGGGGGCAGCCAGGCCTTGCAGGTTTTCCTGACGATATTAATTTGGTTATTTTTTATCGTCCTTCAATCCGGCCATCATGGCCTTTAAGGCGTCCTGGCTGTCTTGCGTGGATCGGATCACGCCCATGTGAGAGGAAATCATATCCAGGGCCGTCCTCAGGTCCACCCGGCTGCTCTGGTAGGTGGCGCGCTTGATCAGCTGGATAACCTTGGTGGGGCCGTCTGCCAGCCGCCTGGCAAACCGGTAGGTTTCTTCCATCAACCGGTCGTCCGGAAAGACCCTGTTGATCATACCGATGCGTTCCGCTTCGTGGGCCTCAATAAAGTCCCCGGTCCACAGAAGTTCAAGGGCCTTGGCAATGCCCACCAGCCGGGGCAGGTAATAGGCTCCCCCGTCACCGGGCACGAGACCGACCTTGACGTATCCTTCGGAGAAACGCGCCGACGCGGCGGCAAAGCGCAGATCGCACATCAAGGCCATATCCAGTCCCGCGCCCACAGCCACGCCGTTTAAGGCGGCGATAACCGGTTTATCAATGTCTTCCAGGGTTAAGGGGATGCGGTGAATCCGGTCCCATAAAACACTTTTCCGTTCAAACGGCGTCGGCTCTTTTGCCTGTTCTCCTGGCCGCGATTGAAAATACACCCCGCTGCAAAAGGCGTCTCCCGCGCCCGTGACTATGATGACCTTGACCTCAGGATCGTCGCGCCAAACCTGTAGCCCTTGCGCCCATTGGTCTATCATCTCGTAAGTAAGGGCGTTCTTTCTTTCCGGGCAGTTCAGGGTTATGGTGGCGATCTGATCTTCCTTGTTGAACAAAATGTCCTCGCGTGCCATGGCTTTATTCTCCCTGTTAAAATTCAGTTCAAGTTTTTGCCTTTGTCGAAGACTGATTCCCGGATGCTCACCGTGCTGAGAGGCGCCCTTCAGTCCTTACTTCCAGAACATATGGCTTATCGAGGCTCAGCGCTTCCTTGACCGCCGGTTTTACATCCTCCGGCCGGGTGACGCTCTTTCCTTCAATCCCCATGCCGCGGGCGATTTCCACGAAATCCAGGGGCGGGTCGGTCAGGTCCATGAAGGGGTAGTTAGGGCGCGGCTCCTGGCGCCTGGCCTGCCGGTACCGGTTCAGATTGTACTTCAAGATACGATAGGTCTGATTGTTCAGGATGATATAGAGCACCGGAATATGGTGATGCGCCGCGGTCCAGAAGCTCTGCACCGTATACATGGCTGAGCCGTCGCCGATGAGGGCCACCACCGGCCGCTCGGGACAGGCCAGCTTGACCCCGAGCGCTCCAGGCAGTCCCTGGCCGATGCCGCCGCCATGATTGCCAAAATAACTTCCAGGCTTCTCAGGCAGGAGGGTGCGCATCAGGTCGGCTGAAGCGGTGATGGTCTCGTTATAGATCACCGCGTCGCCTGGCAGGCAGTCACGCAGCTCGGCCATGAAACGCGGCGGGGAGATCGGCATGTTGCCCCATTTATCCCGGGCGCGCTTCTCCTGGCGCTTAAGCTCCTGCTGCTTTTGAGCCGTCATGGCGGCGCGGCGTTCGGCGGCGCTTTTCCTGGCCGGTTCATCCATGCTCGATGTCACCGCTGCCAGGAGTTCCTGCAGACCCGGTTTGGGATCGGCCAGCAGGCCCACAGCCGCCGGGATGTTCTTTCCGATTTCCCAGGACGAATTGTCCAGCTGTATCAGGACACAGCCTTGAGGCAGGGGAGAATCTTTGGCGTAGAATGACTCATCAAAGAGATTGGCGCCCACGGCCAGGACCAGGTCAGCCTCACCGAGCGCCGTGCGGATGGTCCTGTATTCGGCCTGCAGCTCCCCGCGAAACTGGGGATGTGAGGCCGGAAAGTTCAGGGCCCCGGTGAACATGGTGCTCCAGACCTGAGCCCCTAAAAGCTCGGCCAGCTGAACCAGTTCCGTTTGGGCTTGAGACCATGTCACTCCCTCGCCGCAAATAATTACCGGGGTGCTGGCCTTGGCGAGCAGCGCCGCGGCCGCGGCGACGCCTTGTTGATCGGGTCGAATGCGGCGAAAAGGAACGGTGGGGCGAGGCGGAGGGAAATCCGCTTCTTCCTCGATGACGTTGTCTGGCAGGGCGACCAGGACCGGCCCGCGCGGCGCGTCCTGCGCCGTCTTGAAGGCCCGCGGAAAAATAATCGGAATCTCTTCGGCATGCTGTAATTGAACGGCCCACTTGGTCAGGGGTCTGGCCATACCGATCAGGTCGTGCGCCAGGATGGGTTCACGGACCAGCATGCGGCTGTCCTGCTGCCCGACCGTGACCACCAGCGGCATTTTGCCTACCGAAGCGTTATACAGAGCGCCGATAGCGTTACCCAGTCCTGGCGCCACGTGCAGGTTCACGACGCCGGTCTTGCCCGAGGCGCTGGCGTACATGTGCGCCATGCCCAGGGCGACCCCCTCGTGCAGGGAGAGGATGTACTTTATCTGCGGATAGTCCGCCAGAATATCAAGAAAACCCAGCTCGGTCGTGCCAGGATTACCAAAAACATATTGAACGCCTTCTGCCAAAAAAATTTCCATAATGGCCTGGCGTGCGGTCATGATGGCCATGGTTTCTTCTCCCTTTTCCTCAGATATCAATAAATCGTGAAATAAATCCTTGCACCGCTTCATTAAACCGCTCGGGCGCATCAATGTTGACTGCATGGCCGCCGTCAAAAACCAGCGCCTCAAGCTTTGGCATGGTTTGCTGGACAAACTCCAGCAGCGAGGCAAACTGCTTGTCGAAACGGCCGACAACCAGCAGGGTCGGGACCCGGTTTTGATGAATCACCCGGCGTACCGAGCAGGCGGTGACGGTATAGAGCATCGTATAAGCAAGTCCGTGGACGTCAATCAATTTCACGTCTTCAACCAGGGCCTGCTTGATCTCGGGCTTGAGACGACGGCTCCGCGCCGGATGCAGCGGAAAATTATCAATTACTTTACGACCCTCCTTGATAAGACGCTCTGCCACCGGTTTCATGGCTTCTGCCGGGATGTTGTCAGAAAGGGCCGACCGCGAGTTTGTGAAAATCTGAGCCGTGACGCGTTCAGGATGAGAGAGGGCGTAGCGGAGGGTCAGCGACGCGCCGAGCGACTGGCCGCACACGAACCAGCGTTCCGCCTCCAGTTGACAGCGAAGCCGCTCGAACTGGCGCACGTAACTGTCAGGGCTGTAACATTCAGGATCGTCGGGCGCGGGCGAACGCCCATGTCCGAACAGCTCGATGATGACCGGCCGGCTGAAGGCCTTGAGCGCTTCCAGGTTGAGCTTCCACTGGGCGCGGCTGGAGAGGATACCGTGAACCAAGAGGATAAAAGGCCCATGGCTGCCGTGTACTTCGTAATAGAGCGCCTGATTTGACATAATCGAACCTCACAGCATGGTGTGGCAACATGGTTTTTTGCCACTTTCCCGGGAAGCTGACAGGATGCAGCTGCGACCACCACCCCCATTTTAAAAAGGCCTGAAATAAAAAACCTTCAAAACCTCTGCAACCTCAGAAACAGGAAGGGTCGGCCAGCAAGAGGCGAGGTCATGAGAGCCCGCTTTTCCTGATGCCAGTATAGGGAAAACGGAAAGGTGAGTCAAAAAGAAATCACCCCTTGTATGGGCTCATGAGGCGGTTCGCTTTTTTTCCATTCCGGTCAGCAGAGTCAGGATCAGGGTCGCTAAAGAACACACGGCGCCCAATGTAAAAGCCAGGACGTATGATCCGGTCAGATCACGCATGAATCCGTAAAGAACCGCCCCGCTGCCTCCAACGACGCCTCCGATAAAAAAGAGCAGGCCGTAAAGCGCGCCCAGGGCGGCGCGCCCGAAGATGTCCCCCACGTATACGGTCCATAAAGACATACCCAGGCCATAGAAGAATCCGGCCGATATGTTAAAAATAATCACGCCAGCCAGCGACGGAACCGCCTGGGTGATGACAGCCCCGTAGATCATGGAAGCTCCGTAAAGGATGAAACTGGCGGTGAAAACAGGTTTCCGGCCCACGCGGTCGGACAGGGCGCCGCCGAGAAAGGCCCCGATGACCGCGGCCATGGCCGAGGCGAAGATGCTGAACTGGATCTTGCCCATGCCCGCCTCGACCGGGATGCCCAGGGCGTGTATGATATCCACGCCCCAGATCGCCATGTGGGTCAGCGCGCCCATGAGCGGGATGCTGATGATGGCGTGCCCGGCCACCAGGCACCAGTAGGAACGGGTCCTGAAGGCCTCCCGCACCGTCCAGTCCTCCCATTCAAGAACGGACGCTACTGGCGCAGCCGGCCCTGCGGCGGGGTCGTTCGACGGCTTCTGAACGCCGTCTGGCAGCAGGCCCATGGATTCAGGGTCCTTTCTTATGACCAGGAAGGAAATGAGCATGATCCCGGCTCCGAGGACAAGACCCAGGTAAAACCAGCTACCGCGCCAGCCCAAGACCTTGATCAGCCACGGGGCCACCAGGGCGATGGCCCCCAGTCCCATGCCTCCGCCCACAGATGAAATTGACACGGCCAGACCGGCCCGCCGGGAAAACCACTTCCTCACCGTCGAGGCGGCCGGAACCCCGTGGGCCAATCCGCCTCCCACGGCTAAAATGATCCCGAAGTAGATATAAAACTCCTTGACATTCGACATCCGGGAGGTGAGCACCAGCCCGACGAGAGTTAAAAACCCGCCGAGAGTCATGACGAGTCTGGGCCCATATCTGTCCACAACCGGGCCTGCAATCAAGGCCGTAATTGACGAGACCCACCAGCTGACTGTAAAACCAAAGGCCAGCCTGGCCCTGGTCCATTCCAAATCCTCAAGCAAAGTCGGGAAAAACAGGGTGAAGGAAAACCTGGATGAGCTGGACAGCACACCGAGAACGCTGCAGGCGATGACGATCCACCATCCGTAAAACAAGCGCGGGCCTCGATGTATTTTCACGCTGGCTATTCCCTTTTAACGGTATCTGGAAAAAACCCGACCAATCGCTTCTTTCAGGACCGGCCTGCAGGTTCAAGTTAATATGTAATGAAAAAATGATCAGTTCAGTTCAGTAATTTTACCAAAGTCCTGGCCATAAAAAAAAGGATTTTATGCCCGCGCCATTATCACATGGCCCTCCGGACGGCCAGGCCCTGATATCCTCTAAATTTGGGAAAGTCCTGAACCTGAAAAGGATTGACTTTCAAGAGGTATTTTGCAAGCATAAGAGCGGGTCAACTTGAACTTCATCAAGCGCAGACAATCCTAACGAAAAGGAGGAATTAGTTATGGCCAAAATGCCCAAGAAGGCTGTGGTGATCGGCATGGATGCCGCATCCCCAACGTTTATATCGCAGTATGTCGAGGAAGGCGTTCTTCCCAATTTCAAGAAACTGATTGACGGCGGAGTCATGGCGGAGCACTGCCTGGTTCCCTTCCCCACGGTGACCCCGCCGAACTGGACCACCATCGTTACCGGGAGCTGGGCGGGTACCCACTGCATCACCGATTTTCACGTTCACAATCCCGGCGATCCGCTGCACAAAATTCATCAGGGCTTTGACGCCAATGAATGCAAGGCGGAATTTATCTGGGAGAGAGCGGCCAAGGCCGGCAAAAAAAGCATCGTCTTCAACTATCCCTCTTCCTGGCCTCCGCGCGTCAAGGAGGGGGTCATCATGCTCGGGGGCGGAGGGCTTACCCCCGGGGAATGGCGCCGGCCATTTCGAGGCCTGAACTCTGGAATCAATTTCTCCGGTGAACATCTCTTTACCACCGAGATCTTACCCGGCGCGGTGCGGGTTAAGTTCGAGGAGGCTGAGGACTGGGAGAATGTCCCGGAGTCTCAGGGCGAAGAGGACCTGGAAGCGGTGGCGGGGCTGAATTTTCAGCAGGCCATGGAAGAGCCAGCCCCGACCTCCTGGTATGTCCTGGCGCAGGATACTCAGGGCGACGGTTATGACAAGGTCACGGTCTCCCCGAGCCGGGACTATAGCGAAGCCTTTTTTACTATTGGCGTGGGCGAGTGGAGCCAGAAGATCACCACGACCCTGAAGCTTAAAAACGGTGAAGAAAAGGTGGTTCATTTCAGGGCCAAGCTCCTGGAGCTTTCCGATGACGCTGAGGATTTCAGGCTCTACTTCACTTCCCTGGGCCAGGAAAGCGGCTGGTCCTTTCCGGAAGAGGTCTGCACTGAAATCAAGTCCAAGGAAGGGGTCATGGCCAATAACGGCGGATACGTGGCCTACACCCTGGAATGGATTGACCTCGACACTTATATGGAGGTCACGAACTGGCAGAATATCTTCTACGCCGACGCCGTGGAGTATCTGCTGAAAAACAAGGAGTGGGACCTTTTCTTCATGCACGCCCATGCCCCGGACTGGTTCTACCACGCCGCCATTACAGACATGGAGCCTCTTGTCACCAAGGACGAGGAGAAGGTCAAAAAAACGAGGAAGGCGGACCGGAGCCTGTACCAGAGCCTGGACCGGATGCTGGGGAGGATCATGGAGGCGGCCGGAAAGGACGCCCTGATCATAATCGTTTCAGACCACGGCGCCACAGCTAACGGCCCGACCGTCAACCCGAACGAGATCATGGAAAAGGCGGGCTTGCTGGTATTCGAGGAGGTCGAGAAGGCTAAAGGAGGAGATGCTAGCGATATCATGAGCGCTAAAATCGTCCCGCGATTTCCCAATAGACCAAATCACAAGAAATCAAAGGTCATCCCCCAGAGGGAGATTCACGTCTATATCAACCTCAAAGGCAGAGACCCGGACGGGATCGTGGAACCCGAGGACTACGGAAACGTCCAGCGGCAGATCATTGACGCCCTGCTGACCTGGAAGGACCCGCAGACTGGCACAAGGCCCATCGCCATGGCCCTCTCCAAGCAGGACGCCCGTATCCTGGGCCTGTATGGCGATTATGTCGGCGATGTCATCTATGCGCTTTACCCTGAATTCGGAGGCCAGCACGGCCAGCAGCTCCCGGCGTCATCGTACGGTATCGGCGACCAGCGCTCGGTCATGATCCTGAATGGGCCGGGTCTGAAAAAGGGGTACAAGATGCAAAGGACCATGTGGTTGACCGACATCGTGCCCACGCTCAGCTACGCCCTTGACCTGCCCGTGGCTGACACCGTGGAAGGCGCTGTCGTGTACCAGATCTTTGAAGACCCGAATTTTAAACTCAAGTAAACCTTGAGGCTCAAAAAGGGGCTGGAGCACCTGAAAACGGCTTCATCTAGTTCCCGGGTTTGGAGGCTGTGCTCGGGAACTAGATGATAAAAGACTGCTGCGCGGGGTCTGGCCGGAGCGCAAGCAAAGGGCTCGCAATGGCATGCCTTAAACGCTATTAGAAATTGTCATGGCGTGGAACTAAGCGATGAAGCCAACCTCTTTCTAACCTCTAGAGGGGGTGCGAGATGGATGAATCTGTGAAGATAGATATAAGAGAGGGTATTGCCAGGATAAGCCTGAATCGGCCAAAGGCTTTTAATGCATTCAACTTAGAGATGATCCAATCTCTGTCAGAAAGGCTTATTGAGCTTGCCAGGGATTAAATCGTAGCTGGCGTGGTTATTTCCGGAGAAGGCAAGGCCTTCTGTGCCGGAGGAGATTTAAAATGGGTCTCCCGATCTGGAAAGACGTACGGCCAGGCCCTTCATGAACTTGCGGCCAGGTTCCATCAGGCTGTTCTTGAAATACGCCGGATGCCAAAGCCGGTGGCGGCGGCCATTCATGGTGTTGCCGCGGGAGGGGGTTTTTCATTAGCCCTGGCCTGCGATTTCAGGGTGATAGAAGCATCGGCTCTTTTGAGGCAGGCCTATACTTCCAATGGATTGAGCATTGATGGCGGTGGGACATTCACCTTACCTAGATTAGTGGGGATGGCTAGGGCCTTAGAAATTGCGGCCTTTGACACCCCTATTTCGGCTGAACAGGCCCTATCCTGGGGGCTCGTAACAGAAGTGGTAGAGGACGGCCAGGCCCTGGCTAGGGCCATGAACTTGGTTGAAGAAATAACAAAAGGGGCTTTGTTCTCTTTTGCGGCTTCAAAAAAATTGATAAATGAATCCTTTAATACATCATTTGAGACCCAGTTGGAAAAGGAACGGGAGGCCTTATCATTATGCGCCGAACATCCCCATGGGCGTGAAGGGATAGCTGCTTTTACGGAAAAAAGGAAGCCGGTGTTTACAGGTAAATAAAGAGTGATTTGCCTTTAATCTTTATATCGTCTTTAAATCATTACTTCTGGATTCCACCATTCTTCTTGTGACCTTTTCAAGGAAAAAATTCTGCTTGACTTCTGAGGCGTTTTACTTTTTCATCACTTCTAGTTACCCGTTAAATTTTTATTAATCTTTTAAGAACAAAGGAGGATAGGCCATGCCTCTATTCATGATGTTCGGGAAATACTCTTCCGAGGCCCTCAAAGGCGTCAGCTCCGAACGGACTGATAAAGCCGAGGAGCTGATCGGCAAGCACGGCGGAAAGGTCGTTTCTATGTATGCCGCGCTTGGAGAATACGACCTTGTCTTTACCATAGATTTCCCAGATGCCGAAAAGGCGCTGACCGCCTCGGTGGCATTGAACAAATTAACGGGAGTCTCCTTTACGACCTCGCCTGTGGTGGAAATCAAAGAATTTGATAAGCTGGTGAGTGAGGTCTGAGATATCTGAGCCGCGTGGCAGGATTCCCGGCCCGTTTTAAAACGGGTTTCATCAAGGCTCATGGCCGCGCCGGGGTGAGGACCTTTCTTGAAAAGAAAGCAGTCCCTGCGCTAAAAAGCAGTCTGTGAAGCGGTGTGTCCATTTGCGGGCCTTATACTAAGTTGCATTTAAATATATATAAAACTCATGTTCCTGTCATTGTGAGCGCCCGGCCTTCCGGCAGAAGCCGCAGGGTTATTTTGCAAAGAAACTGTTTTCAAGCTTTGGAAGAGGGTGGGGATAAACCCCACCCCTAGTCTAAAACTCCAAATCGGTATTGTAGGGGCGGGGTTTATCCCCGCCCGTATTTTTGCGATGTTTGATCGCAACTTGGCCTTAAGTTCAAGTCAGCTTATGAACCCAGAAAGAATTCGAGCATGGCCCTGTTGACCTGATCCGGCTGTTCCCATATGGAGAAATGGCCGGAATCGTTGATGACAACGAAGCTCTCAAAACCCGGCACCGCCTCTTCCAGGCCGGGACGAACGTAATCCAGAGGCTGGCGGGGGTCGTGGTCTGGGTAAATGAACCGCACCGGAAAAGTCATCTTCCCCCACCTTTCCATGGTGTTCACGCCTTCTGCCCCTACACTGTCCCGGAAGTAGCGGGGGAGAGCCTCGGCCACGCCCGGATACCCGGCTTCCTCAATGGCCCGGGCCAGTTCTTCTTCGGATATGGCATTAACCCCCTTCAGGCATGAACTCTGGTAAACCCCATGAATAAACTGCTCGGCGTTTTTCATGAGCCTGATGACCTGTTCCGGGTTTTCGCGAAACTGGCGGTGATGCGGGGCCATTTTGGGATCGTAGCGAAGCGTCGGCGTGGACATGTGACAGTATCCCACGATTCGCTCGGCGTCACTGACAGCCAGGAAGGAGGCGATGAGACCTCCCCAGTCGTGTCCGGCCAGCCGGTATCTATCCAGGCCCATAGCGTCCAGCAGAGCCGTAAGCTCACGGATGACGCCTGGCATGGAGTAATCGCCGTCGCGCTTGACCGACTGCCCGTAACCTTTGAGGTCCGGGGCTATGACGCGAAAATGCTCGGCCAGGGCCGGAATCTGGTAGCGCCAGGAATACCAGCTTTCAGGCAGGCCGTGCAGCAGGACCACCGGCTCGCCCCGGCCCATTTCCACGTAGTGCCAGTTCAACCCGGTCGCCTCGATGAAATGATGTTTGAGTTCCTCTTCGTTAACCATTCTGGCCATCTTCAATCTCCTTATAAGATTAAGTAAGCGGGTGGAATTTAACTAAAGCGTCCTATAAAGATACACCAGGGTGAATGGAGGTTGGAAATGGCAGGCTAGAAAGCCTGCCCCACAAACATAATTGAAAAGTTAACATTTAGTTAAACCAATCCCCATGTAGGTCAGGGTGCGAATCTCCCTGACAAAAAATTTTAAAAAGGGAATGACAGCCATCATCCTACAATATCCTGTCCAAAAATGTCAGGGCGCCTCACTTCGCGAACCACCATGACCTACAAAGTTTAAAAATCCCCCTTTAGAAAAAGGGGGGATTTCCCCGGCACAAGAAATAGATGTCAAATATCTGGTTACCCGGTTTTTTCATCAACTCTTTTGAAAATGAACCTAAAATATTTTTCAAAGATAATCAATCCCCACGCCATAAAACCGGATCACAGTAAAGACACGATTCATCTTGCGCTCTGGTGCGGCCCGGCCATTTCCGCCCCTAGACCGGCCCGAATACCACGGGTGCTTGAATCTCTTTTCCATTGACACCTAAAATCATCTCTTCCTATACTCCAGCCTGAAAAAGAAACGAAAAGCATTAAAGACGATCAAGGTGCGTGTCAGGTTCATTCAAGTGGCGTAAGTCAAATGTATGGTTAGGATCTAAAAATAGATAAACGAATGGAGGTTCGCCGTGGCTGTCAAGTTTCGTAAAATCCGCACCACCTCCAGGTTCCTCGACCCCAGAAACGATTATGCGGAAAAGGAAGTGCCTCTGGAATACAGAGTTGACCCGCTGACAAAAGATATGGGACTGGTGCGGGATATTCGTTTCAAGAATCCCTTTAAAACCGACCTGTCGCCTATTGTGGCGAAATCTCTTGAAAGAGGATGTCCGTTTTGCAGTGAAAAAATAAAGAGTGTCACCCCCAAATTTACGCCTGCCTTTAGCGCTGATGAAAGGATCGCTGTGGGTGAAGCCACGGTCTTCCCCAATGCGGCCCCTTACATGCAGTACAGCGCCGTAACCGTGGTCAGCTCCGAGCACTTTGTCGGGTTGCCGGATTTTTCGCCCCAGATGTTGTCCGACGCACTCCTCGCTTCGCAGAGCTACCTTAAAAAAGTTCATCAATATGACCCCAGGGCGAAGTATTGCGGCATCATGTGGAACTACCTCCCCCCGGCCAACAGCAGTATGGTGCACCCGCATCTTCAGGCCTTTGCCAGCCGTTTCCCCATGGTTTATCAGAAGGAATTACTGGAGGCTTCAAAGCGGTATTACCGGCGGAACGGTTCGGTGTTTTGGGCCGACCTTATCCTCGAGGAGAAGAGGCTTCAGGAGAGATTCATTGGCGTTCTGGGCCGCACGGCCTGGCTGGCCAGCTTTGTTCCCAGGTCTTTTCAGATGGATGTGCGGGCTATCTTTCAGGAACATGAGTCCATCCTCTCACTGTCCCATAAAGACCTTGAAGACCTGGCCGCGGGCTTGGTCAGGGTCTTCAAGTACATGGATGACCAGAACTATTACAGCTTCAACATGTTCATCTACTCAGGCCTTATCGGAGAAAAGAGCTTCTGGACCCAGGCGCGCCTCATCCAGAGGGGGCCGCTGCCTCCAATGGATATTTCCGACGCAGGCAACGCCACTCTCCTCGGGGACACCAGGACCTCGATCAGAAGCCCTGAATTTGTCTGCGAGGGACTTAGATCGTATTTTTCTTGAACAGGCGCCTGGTAAAGATGATCCAGGAAGGCTTGAAGGCGGCGCGTGAACTTTTCTCACACAGATTTTAAATATGACTCAAACAGACATTGATATAAAGCCATGGCCCTGCATCTGATCATTGACGGTTACAATTTCATTCGTCAGAGCCAGAGCCTTTCCCGGCAGGAGGCCCGGGGGCTTGGATTCGGCCGCGAGGCGCTCCTGGCCCGCCTGGCCTCATACAGGCGCATCAAGCCCCATCCCGTCACCGTGGTCTTTGATGCGGCCGAAGGGCCGATCCAGAGGCAGACCGCGGAAAAGACCCGTGGCATCAAGGTGGTTTACTCTTCAGCCAGAGAGACGGCCGACCAGGTCATTATCCGCCTGGCCCGGCGCATGGGTTCGCAGGCGGTGGTGGTCAGCTCGGACCAGGCCTTATGCCAGGCCGTGGAAGCCGCTGGAGCCACGGCTGTTTCCTCCCCGGAGTTTGAAGAACGCATGGAACAGGCCTCCTGTTCAGACAAAAAAGGGGTGGAAGAAGAAGAGGAAGACTACCAGCCCTCCCGATCCACTCGCAAGAAGGGTCCGGCGCGGCGGCCGTCTCGCGCCGCCCGGCGCCGCAAGTCCCGTCTGAGCAAGATTTAGGCGCTGGCCAGGCCTCCGTCAAATGCCTCGCTTCGGCCTGTCAGCCTTGTAGGTCAGGGTGGCCCGCGAACTAGGTGGCCCTGACAATATTAACTTGACTGCCAGGCGCTTTACAATTATCTTCTTTGACTTAGTAACGGAAATTTTAATTTTTCACTTTCACTTGCAGTTTGCCACGGGAAGGAACCATGAAGCGGAAATTATGTGTGGCAGCGCTCCTTCTGGTTACGGCCGGTTTCCTTTTCCTGTCCATTGTTTCGCCGGCACAGGCGACCGAGGTCTATGCCAGGAAAACCGGGAAAGGCTGCATCTTCTGCCATGAGCAAAGCACCGGCGGGGCGCTCAAGACCGTCGGTTTTGCTTATATAAAAAACGGCTACCAGTATCCGATTCCCGAAAGGATACTGAAAAAGGCCGAAGCCCTGCAAACCCCTTTCCGCAAGACCCTGAGATTCATCATAGGCTACATTCATCTCCTGGCGGCCATCGTGTTTTTCGGGGCCATTTTTTATATCCATATCTTTGTGAACCCCGCGCGTCTCACGGGCGGCATCCCCAAGGCGGAACGCATCCTGGGCCTTTCCTGTATGGTCACCCTGACTCTAAGCGGCATCTACCTGACCTGGGCGCGCATCAGCAGGTGGGAGCAGTTCTTTAACAACACCTTCGGCCTCATGCTTTTCATCAAAATCCTCCTCTTTGCCTTGATGGTCGCCATTGGCGTCACCGCCATCACCGTGGTAAACCGCCGCATGAAAAGGGAGAGGCAGAAGCCGGGCCTTGAGCTTGACACCGAAGAAATCACCCGGGCGAACCTGAGCTATTTTGACGGCTCCTCAGGCCAACCGGCCTATGTAATCTTTGAAAACAAGCTCTACGATGTCAGTGAGAGTGAGAAATGGAAGGGAGGGCGGCATTTAGGGAAGCACACCGCCGGTCAGGACCTAACCGAGGCCCTGCTGCAGGATGCGCCTCACGGTCCGGAGGTCCTGGAAAGGGTGAAATATCGCGGTGAAATTTCAGCAGAACAGATAGAGCCGCTAAAAGCCAGACCGGCTCAAAAGGTTTTTATCGTCATGGCCTACACCAATCTGGCGATCATTTTTTTGATTCTGGCCTGCATTAGTGTCTGGCGGTGGGGGTTTCCCTTGAGCCTGCTGCCTGAAAGACGGGCGGAGGTTCTGGCGGGAAAAAGCTGTATCCAGTGTCATCAGGCCAAAACGCCTGGCATATTTCATGACTGGCAGGCCAGCGTTCACGCCAGGGTCGGCGTGGACTGTTACAAGTGTCATATGGCTGCCTCGGATGACCTGGCCAGCCGGGCGCATTTTGAAAATAACCCCAACCCCATCGCCGTGGTGGTGACGCCGCAGAGGTGCGCCAGTTGCCATCCTGAGGAGGCCAGGCAGTATGCCTTGAGCAAACACGCGAACACGCATGCCATTATATGGAAGGTGGACCACTGGTTAAATGACGGCATGAACAACGCCATTGAACGGCTGAGCGGCTGCTATGCCTGTCACGGAACCGTGGTCAAGGTTCAGCATGGAAAGCCCGTTTCAGGCACCTGGCCGAACGTGGGAGTCGGCCGCATCAACCCCGATGGCAGCCTGGGTAGTTGCAGCAGCTGCCACACCCGGCACCGGTTTTCCATGGTGGAGGCGAGAAAGCCGGAGGCCTGCGAACAGTGTCATCTTGGACCCGACCACCCGCAGATAGAGATTTACAACGAATCCAAACATGGCAGCATCTACCACGCCGAAGGCGACGGATGGACCTGGAGTCCTGATGATAGAAAGTGGCAGGCAGGCAGAGATTTCCGGACGCCCACCTGTGCGGCCTGCCATATGTCCGCCGCCGGAGCGGTTCCCCGCACGCATGACCTCACGGAAAGGCTCGCCTGGGAGACGCAGGCCCCGTTGACGGTGAGACCCAGCGCCTTCAAACCCTTTCCGGCCCGAACAGACTGGAAAGAAGAACGCCAAAAAATGAAGCAGGTCTGTTTGCAGTGTCACTCCCCAAGCTGGACCGACGGTCATTTCCATAATCTGGACAAGGTGGTCTCCAATTACAATGAGAATTATTTCAAACCAATAAAGGCGCGCCTAGACGAGCTTTATGATGAGGGCCTGCTTTCAAGGGAAAGATATTTCGACGAACCCCTGGAATGGGAATTCTACGAGTTGTGGCATCACGAAGGCAGGAGAGCCAGAATGGGCGCGGCCATGATGGCGCCTGATTACGCCTGGTGGCACGGCTTCTATGAATTGAAACACCGCTTCAACCATATCATCCAGACCGCCCAAGAGCTAAGAAAACGGGGCCAAGGCCCGGTTTATAAAGAGTTTCCAGGAAAATATGAAAAGTAAACAGAGGATCCGATAGAATTTTTCATATTAAACTGCTTTTCTTCGATTTGAGACCGAACTCGGGAAGGCAAAAAATCGCGGCTGCAAGCGCCATAGCCGGACGGCTTCACTGAAAAAGCCATCATGCGCCGAATCAGAATAAGACCTATCTCCAATTTAAAGGGGAAAGCCCGGTGATTATACCCATGGGCCAGTATCACCTGGCCAGCAGAGTGCGAAGCCCCCTGACAAATATAACTCCCGGCCGGTTAAGGTTTAAGCAGTACCTTCACGGACTCCTCCACCTGGCACTGTATTTCAAAGGCCTCCCCGGCCTGATCCAGGGGAAACTCATGGCTGATAAGCCCCTGGCGATCAACCTTCTTGGTCCTCATCAATTCTAAGGCCTGTTCCACCTCTGGGGGTAAAAGACCGAATGACCCGAGGATGTTAATCTGCTTCGCCACCATGGGCAGGAGGTTCAAAGACACGTTTTCCTCGAAGATCCCGTGAGCCACGATGCGGCCGGTAAAATCACGGGCCAGATCCATGGCCTGCTGGATGACCGGAGGTTCCGGGCGCTCCTTGATGTATCCGACGCAGTCATACACAATATCAACCAGGGGCGCGGTCACGGCTGAATAAAACATGAGCGGCGCTGAGCCGATCAACTCCGTGACCTTTTGCACCGTGTCCTCCTCGGCCGCATTGATAACCTCATCAGCGCCCAGCCGTTTGGCAAATTCAAGGCGGTGTTTCGACACATCCACCATGATGAGCCTGTTCAGGCCAACCTCCAGGGCTTTCAAGCATTGAATAACGCCCAGCCCGATGATTCCCGCTCCGAAAATAACAGCGTTTTCTCCGCTGGCCGGGTTGGCCTTTAGCATAGCGTGCAGAGAATTTGCCAGGGGTTCCAGGGTGGCCGCCTCCTCATAGCTGACTTCCGGAGGCAGCTTGAAGACGTTTAAGCCCGGGAAAACAGTAACCGGGGTGTACTCGGCCATGCCTCCTCGGGAGAAGGTCCCCACGCGGTCTCCGATTTCGATGCCCTGCACCTGGCTCCCGACCTCGACCACATCGCCGCTGAATTCATGTCCGGGTATTCCGCCCTTGTCCAATGGGCGGCAGAGCATATCGGCAAACAGGCCCAATTTGTACATGTGCAGGTCCGAGCCGCAGATACCGCAGGCCTTGACCTTGATCAGGATTTCATTATCCCCGATGACAGGTTTTTCCACCTCCTCCGTTTTAACGTCCTGTACTCCGTAATAAACAGCTGCTTTCATCTTTCCCTCCTTTTTCGTTGTTGTGCTTGCATTGCTTGTTCATCCTTATATGGAATATTCAGCTGCCGGTTTCTGCAGCGGTCTTTCATGTGCTAAAAATTAAAATATTTTTCGTTCTAAGTCAAACACGCCTGCCTTCCGGTTTCACAGGCGGTTTGGCCAGGTACATGACCAGAGCGCCCGCGATAAAGATGAAAAGAAAGATATGGTAAGCCAGCCAGTAGCTGCCCGTGGCATCTTTGAGCCGGGCCGCGAAGAGGGGGCCGCCGGCCAGGGATACCATGCCGACAGGCATGACCACCCTGCGAATCGCGCCCAGGAAGGTGCGGCCATAGTAGTTGGCATAGATAAGGTCCCGGAGCTCGTGGCCTGATAAGGTGTTATTTCCGCAACGCGGCTTTGGTCATCTTGTGATCAGGTATTTTCACATTAAAATCAATAGATTCGATTATATATTCCGTGCCTTTGCCTTTGGAAAGCATGTCTTTGAACTTCATCTTTTTCGGGTACCAGCGGCCTTCGACCTGAAATACTTCCGTTATTTCCGTCTTTTTCAGCAACCGGCCGGAACGGGCGAACCGTTCCTCTTTGAGCGGCAGCCATCTCTCGGCGTCAACCCATATTTTTCGTGAATGGTAAGTGACATCTGTCGTTTTAGCCGTCAGGCTCAATACCAGGCAGTCCCGACCGAATATGCTTTCCCGGCCTGTCATTTCGGCCTGATACTTTTCATATAATCCTTCATTTTCAGTTATGTCCTCGTAAGAAAGGTCTGAGCCCATGACCGATTGTTTGAGGAGATGGCCGGAAATGGCGATGATGCGGTCATTTGGTTCCGGGGTGTAATTCCAGATTTTATTTCCAATTTTGAGCATTTTTTTCCCTCTTTCCCGAGCCGGGGATAAATACTCGACAAAGGCCTGGTCTCGACCTTTTATCCACGTTCTGGCCCTGATGGTCCGGGTGCCGCTGCGGCCGTGGATGGTCATTTCGGTCACACTAATGGCCTGATCCAGGACCATGTTCTCGTCAACTTTCCGCAGAACCTCTTCCGCGGTCTGAGCCTGAACCGCCGAGCCGAAGGCCAGCAAAAACAGGGCTAGTATCAGTACTATCTTTTTCATGTTTCCAACTCCTTAAAAAGCTGCGATGTCTGCCGTTTGAATATTCCGATACCGGCGATCAGGGTACCGATAACGGTCGCACCCAGACCGGGAATAAAACCGATCGCATAGCTGGCCGGTACGATTTTGGCCTTCATTACATTGGACATGAGCATGTTTGAGCCTTGGGTCATATTTGAAAAATCAAGGCCGTATTCCTGAAGGTAGAATGAGAAACCCAATCCAAAAGCGGTTCCGATGATCGAGCCAATAATACCGATCAAAAATGATTCATACACCAGAGACCAGTAAACGTGGCGCTTGGATTCCCCGAAGGCCAGTCTCACTCCGACCTCACCATAACGTCTCAAACCCGACATCAATCCGGTATTCCAGAGGACAATTGACATCACAAATATAAAACCGATGACAATGATAGCTACTTCGATGCCCATCAGGTCCAATAATTCCCCGAGGCCGTTCTGATCCCGGAGGGAAAGCATGATCGGTGTAAGCGGATCTTCTTTTGTATGGGTTGTGTTAAAACGTTTGACAGCCTCATCCGCCTCGACCCGTTGAAACACCTGATTCTTAAAAAACCCCAGGATCTCACCGGCGCTGTCTTCCATGTCCAGCGTATATTGGATATCTGACAGATCAGCCAGCATGGCGTTTCGGTCCATGGGACCGACCCCGAAATTGATGGTACCCACCACGGTGAAATTCTGGATGGCCATACTACCGTTTACCGTGGAGCTTATAAGGGTGGCCATCTCCCCGATTTTTATACCCAGATTTTGCGCGAATTTGTCACTGATCAGAACCTCACCCGCGGATTGAGGCAAACGTCCCTTGGCTAGAGCTCGTTCCAGGTTGAGCCGCCGGCGTTCCGGTGAATCAGGAGAGATTAAATCCAGAGCCAGGCCGAATACCGGACCCTGAGCCTTTGTTTCCCCTTTTTCATCCGGAAAATCCAGCAAACCGCCAAACTTGATTCTTACCGCCCAATCCATGTTTGGGTAACCGGTTTTCAGCTCTTTTACCAGGGCGCCGGCACCTGTAATTGCCAGGTCATTCGGCACCTGGCTGGCAATCTCAGAGTAGGCTTGGGTCATCACTTTGACGTGGCCGGTATCCAGGTTGGCGCTGGTAATGGCTATATCATCGGCATAACCAAGCATGAAACAAAATAATAGTATGGTAACAGCCACTCCCCCAATAACGACCAGTATGGGGAAGAGGCTCCGGTGCCGGTCTCTCAGTAAGCCTTTCAGCAAAAACCAGGTCATGATAATTTCCCCCTCAGCGCGTCGGTTGGTTTGAGTTTTACAAGTTTATGGGTGGGTATCATACTGACAATGGTTACTGTGATTAAGATTAGCAGAATAGTTCCAAATAGTAGTTTGGCCCCATAACTCGGATAGAGTGTGCTGGATATGGCCACTCCAAAATCACTCATGGCCTCAGGGAGCGGGATACCTTTTTTCGCGGTCAAATAAAGGAGAGGAACGCCGTAAACCGCGCCCACCAGAAGGGCCAGCATACCGTGCATGGCCCCTTCGAGGGTGAAAAGGCTGATGATCCTGCCTCTGGTCATACCCAGGGCCATGAGTGTGCCCATTTCCTTGCGTCTCCGGAATATAGCCAGGACCTGGGTGTCGAATATGGCCAGCAGGGCCATACCCAGGAGAAGGGCGTACAGGATGGTGGTTGAGGCTGATTTGGTTTTAATGAGTTCCAGAATGTCGCTTAGCAGGTAATCCAGATCGCGGTATATCCATTCCCCGGATTCCTGAGGAATAGTTTCTATGTCTATGTCTTTGGCTAAAACAAACAGAGTGGCCTCGTCAGGTGAAGACTGAAGCATCTTTCTCAAGTTTTCGATAGGTATCCAGACCTGGCCGTTGTCTACCGAAGGCACGGTTACGTTCATGATTTCAACAATCTGAATATCCATGGCGTCAAAGGTACCGTGAATATCACGCCAGCGCATGGTGACATAATCACCTTTATTAAGCCCTGTCTGCTTGGCCATACGGGTCCCTATCAGCGCGGGAATGATGCCTGGATCACTGCCTTCCAGGACCGATGTCGGCAGATTGATAATCTCCTGCTTAGGGTTGATCCCCTTTATGAGCAGGTTTTGTGCCCGGCCGTCCGGGAAGATGGCCCCTGTGGTTATGAGGATGGGTTCGGCCTGGTGTCTGGAAACCAGTTCGGCCAGTTGGGGTGAAGGCCGGGCGTGCGCGTCCTCCACGGTCAAAGGATCATATGGATCATAGACTCGATGCCAGAACTGTCCGCCGCCCATCTCCTTGTCAATCATATCGTCCATGGCGAATTTGCCCATGCCTTCGATCAACCCCTGTACCCAGATAATGGTGACAAAGGCGATGGACAGCACGAAGACATTCAGCCAGGTTCTCACACCAGCGCCCGCGATGTTTCGAAAAGCTAATTTAGGTATCAGCATGTCTAATTTCCTCTCTTTTCTTTCTGCGAGTTACTTCCCTTGGCTGGAAATTATTTCGCCGGTCGAGGGTCCATCTGGCTGTCATTAAAAACTTTCCCATCGACTAAAGTTATCTTCCGGCGCAAATAACCGATAACCTTCTCATCGTGGGTAGCGAAGATAAAGGTGGTGTTCAGATCCTTATTCAGCCGCTCCATGGTTTCCAGTATGTGGTGTGAATTGGCCGCGTCCAGGTTGGCTGTGGGTTCATCCGCCAGGACCAGCTTGGGCTTCTTGACCATGGCCCGGGCGATAGCCACTCGCTGGCATTCGCCTCCAGACAACTGAGCCGGTTTGGACTTGATCTTATCGGACAGCCCAACCCATTCGATGGCCTGGGTGACCGCGTCTCTTCGTTCAGAGGAAGTCATGTCGAGTAAAAGCAGGGGAAACTCCACGTTTTCGAAAACGGTATAGACCGGAAGCAGGTTAAAGGTCTGGAAGATAAATCCCAGGTGTTCGGTTCTCAGCTTTGCCGACTGCTTGTGGGTCAGCTCGCTGGTATTGCTCCCCATTACGATGGCTTTGCCTTCAGTTGGATTATCCAGAGCACCGATGATGTTTAACAGAGTGGTTTTGCCCGACCCGCTGGGTCCCACGAGGCCGGTAAATTCCCCGGGTTTGATGATCAAGTTAATATCATCTAAAGCGGTAAATTTTCGGCCGCCGATTGGATACTGCTTGACCAGATTTTCCGTTCTCACCACAGTGTTGTTTTCCATTTTGTTCTCCTTGAATTTCTGCGGTCCATTTATCTGATGGGCTGTTACGTTACTATTTTAATGGTTATATATTATCATGATCCGGGCTCCGTAACCGGCCGAAAACGAGTTTGTCTCAAAGGCCGGTGCGTTTGCCGGGGCTTGAGGTGAATGAAAAAGGGTTACATTAAAAACTACGCTGTCATAAGTGCGACGCCAGGTTAAGTTCAAGAAATGTTTATCAAAATCCCATGAATAGTAACCGATGAGGGACAAGGTGTCCAGGAGGCCGATGGGATAGCTCAACGAAAAGGCCGTGATCTGAGAATCCTCATCCCATTTGAATAAAGATGTTGACGAGACCGTGGTCAGGTGCTCGATCAGGAAGTACAGGCCGTGCCCCACGTCAAAGGTGTAATCAAGACCGAGGGTAAGCATTTTTGTCCATTCAAAGGGGAGCAAGTTTGATTTTTGCTGAATTGCCACCGATTCCAACCACAGACCGACCCCCACGTCGAATCGTCCATCCAGGGCGTATCTATTTTCCGTAAAATCAGGGAGCTGAATCGCGTCACCATTTACCCGGCGGCGATGAAAGGTAACAGCCAGTTCGCCGGATGGAATCGGATATTCCAGGCGTCCGCCGTATTCCGGGACGTCGGACACCGAGGCCAAACTCTCCAGTCCCTTTGGTTCGTCGTTGCCGACAAGACCCCAGAGCCAGTAACTGGCGTTGTTGAGCGCGCTGTACTTGAACCGGAGTCCGTATATCCCTTTGGTTAGACCCAAGGGATCGGAGGGAACTACCCGGTCAAACCACTGCAAGGGGCGGAGCAGGTAGGCCGGTCCGAAGTTTATTTTTTGAAGACCGATGCGGGTCTCAGTCTGGGCTGTGGCCAGACGCAGTTTCAGTCGGTATAGATTCACATTCAAGTCGCCTTCAGATTCCAGACTGTCATACCGCAGAAGACTATTTAGGGAAATTTCGGTTCCAAGAAAAGATGACCCGCTCAAGGGATGGGTGAGGGTCAACTGCGGGATGTAACGCAGGCCGGTAGTGTTCTGCCAGGTACCCTGGTTACGGGTTTCGCTGGTAAAACCGGATAACTGGCCTTTCAATTCCGAAGTGAGGCCGAATCCCTGGCCGGCGTTCATAAGAAACGTCCCCAAAATTCCCAGGAATAGTATCAGCCCGAGTCTTGGGCGTGATGAAACCAGCATGCCTGTCACTCCGCCGCGGGTTTTCCCATGATCTGGTAAAAAAAGAAGTTAAATATTTCTTTGATAAATTCAGCTATATCCGGGTACAGTTTTCGCAAATCATCGTCCTTGGCCGGGGCGTAGTAAACTCTGTCAAAGGCCGCCAGCAGGAAATCAGGACGGGCCTCCGGCCGGATATCGCCCCTGGCCCGCGCCTCCAGCAGCCAGGCTATTATGCGCGGGAAAAAGGCATGTATGTCGAGGTCGGTATGGAGGAAATCTTCTATCAGATCGGGGTTCTTTTTTCAGAATTATGTGTGCTTTACAATCGCGAACTAAGTTTTTTAAAGCTCCCAATTTCCCCAATTTTACATTTCTGAACATTATCATACCAGCTTATATGGCCACTAGTTTCAACCAGTCTCGACGCGATAATTCTCCAGGTGCAGGCTGGGGTCCTCCCGGACGGTGATGTGTTTGCCCAGCCTCAGTTCCAGCTCGTTCAAGGAATGCTGCTCCTCATCAAGCAGCCGTTCCTTGATTTTGGGGTTCACCGTCAGGGTCATCGAAATGGCGGAAGATTGTACGGCTTCTCGCTCCAGATCGCGAAAGGCCTCGTAGCAGATCGAGGTCTCGGAAAGAAGGCACCCTTCCCCCTGGCAGTAGAAGCACGGCTCGCTCAGGACGCGGCCGATGCTGTCCCGGGTGCGCTGGCGCGTCATTTCGATCAGACCCAGCTCAGACATCTTCAAAACATTGGTTTTGGCCTTATCCCGGCGCAGGATGTCAATGAGGGCCGTGCGGACCTTCTCCCGGTTGGCCTCGCGTTCCATGTCAATGAAGTCAATAACGATCAATCCACCGATATTTCGCAGGCGCAGCTGGTATGCGATTTCCTTGACCGCATCGAGGTTGGTCTTGATGATGGTCTCCTCCAGATTATGTTTGCCCACATAACGGCCGGTGTTCACGTCAATGGTCACCAGGGCTTCGGTCTCTTCGATCACAATGTAGCCTCCGGACTTGAGCCAGACCTTTCGGGCCAAGGCGCGGTTGATTTCGGTTTCCAGGTCGTAATAATCACAGATGGGTCCTGGGCCCCGGTAAAGTTCGACTGATGATTTCAGGTGGGGTGAAAAGGTATCAATGAACTTGAGAATTTTATTATACTCGCTTTCAGAGTCCACCACCAGGCGGTCCACCTCCTGGGTAAACAGATCCCGAACCGCGCGGAGAGGGGCGTCAAGGTCCTGATGGAGGAGGCTGGGAATTTGGGCGTGTTTGGCCTGTTCTTGAATACGGTTCCAGAGTTTGATCAGGAACTCCATTTCTGGTTTGATTCTATCCATCGAGACACCTTCACTGGCGGTACGAGCGATAAAACCATTTTCCGCAACATTGAGATCTTCGATAATATGCTTCAGCCTCTGACGTTCCTCTTCATCCGCGATACGCCGCGAAATTCCAATATGCTTTATGGTCGGCATAAACACCAGGTGGCGGCCGGGCAAGGTGACGTAAGAGGTTACTCTGGCTCCTTTGTTGCCTATCGGTTCCTTGGAAACCTGGACGATGATCTCCTGACCTTCGTGTAAAAGGTCCTCGATCTGGAAGCGGTCATTAGCTATTTTCCGGGTTTTTTCGAGGTCAGGACTTACTTCTGAGAGGCTGTTTCCTTCCCGCTCCATCGTGGTAAGCATCTGCTCAAACTCTCTTTCCTGGTCATAAACGTCGCCCACGTATAGGAATGCGGCGCGTTCCTGACCAATATCCACAAAAGCGGATTGCATACCTGGCAGGACACGGATGATTTTACCTTTGTATATGTTACCAGCAATACCTTCCGTGGATGGGCGCTCCAGGTAAAATTCGACCACGGTCCCGTTTTCAACCAGTGCGATCCGGGTTTCATAGGACCGGACGTTGATGATTAATTCATTATTCATTTGTCATCCTTATGATAGTAAGGTTTCTATTTTAAGGAACTCGATCTGATCAACATCAGCCGGGGTAAGTTCGAACAGCACTTCAACCGCCTTATCAACCCGCACCGAGGCCCCGGCCCCAATAAACAGAGTAATTTCAATCTGACGCTCCGTCAAGACCCTTAATCCCCCGAGCAGTGGTTTGAGGTCCACCTCCCTGGGTCCTTTCTTCCCTTTTTTCGTCACCATGATCCTATCCTGCCTGGCGATTCGATCCGGAGTCTCGGGATTAAAAAGGTCTTTTACGGCCGTGGCCTTATAGCGTGCTCCCCTGGCTCTGAGCCTCGTCCCATGACTGGGCGCGTTCATAACCCTTAAAAGCGTGAAGCCACGCAGAAGCGCGCCGGATAGAAGCTCCCGAATTCTATCCATCTCCGGCGGATTGATGAATTCCGCCTCCGCGTATTCATCCAGACTGGCCAGCCCAACCGGGAGGGGTGTGGCAAAATGAAGCCGCGGCATGGGATGGAACCCCTGACTCATCTTAAGATTAAGGCCGCTCCGCCGAAGGCCCCGAACAAAAACATCCACTGTTTCCAGGTGACTTAAAAAACGGGCCGGACCCTCCCGAGCGTAATTGATCCAAAGCCGTTTTATCGGACCCCTGGCCGGGGGGGTTCTAACGATCACGGGAATATCCTGATCCGGGCCGCAAAGACGCGGCTTGACTTTGACAAAGTCACAGACCCCGCACTGGCCGCAGGCACTTTCGCCCTCACGGCAGTCTTCCGTCATCCGGCCCTGAAAGGCCTTCTCCCGCTCGGCCTTCAGGTATTCCACTGCCGTTCCGCAATTGAGATGGGACCAGGGTAAAACCTCCTCCATCTCTCTGGCCCGGAGGTAGGCTCCCGGGTCCAAACCGGCTTCGGCCAAGGCCGCATGCCAGAGATTCAGGTTAAGCTGTTCAGTCCACCCTTCAAAGCGGGCTCCCCTGGCCTGCACCATTTGCAGCACCGCCCCCAGGCGGCGGTCTCCTCGAGCCAGGATGCCTTCCAAGAGACTCGAAGCAGGCTGGTTCCATTTGAGCCTTAATCCCGGTCCCTTGAGTCGGCGGCGGAGCATGTCCAGCCGGGCCTGCATCGCACCGAGGTCCAGCATGGACTCCCACTGAAACGGCGTATGGGCCTTGGGAATAAAGGTGGCAAAGCTGACATTTACCTGGCCTCTGGAATCTGACCTGACTCGCCGCGCCAGGTTACTGATAGCCTCTACATCCTCCTTAGTTTCGGTAGGCAAACCGACCATGAAATAAAGCTTGATCAGGCGCCAGCCCAGTCGAAAGGCCTCCTGGGCGGCAGTGATTAGATCATCGTCATTCAGGTTCTTGTTGATCACATTTCTGAGGCGTTGTGTCCCGGCTTCAGGCGCTATGGTGAAGCCGGTTTTCCGGACCCGTTTGATCTGGCGCATCAGTTCAGGGGTCAGGCTTTTGACTCTGAGGCTGGGCAGAGAAAGAGCGACGTTATTTGCCGCGTGAGCATCCATAAAAGCGGTCATTAACTGAGGCAGGCAGGTATAATCCCCGGCCGAAAGAGAAAGAAGGGAGGCTTCATTCCATCCGGTCGCAGCCAGACTCGAAGCGGCCAGCTCCAGAATACGCCTTGGACTTCGTTCCCGGACAGGGCGATAAAGGAATCCGGCCTGGCAGAAGCGGCAGCCCTGAGTACAGCCGCGCGCGATTTCCAGGGTCAAACGATCATGCACCGGCTTGGTCAGGGGCACCACAGGCTGTTCTGGAAAGTAGGCCGAATCGAGATCCGGAACAATGGCCCGGCTGACCTGTTCGTAGCCTGATCGAAGCGGTTTAACTTCGATCAAGCAGCCCCGGGAGTCGTAAACCGGTTCAAAAAAGGAAGGCACGTAAACGCCTGGCTGGCCGGCCAGGCTGATCAATAGCTCTAGCTTGGAACCCCCGGCTGACTTCCACCTGGCTAGCTGGTCTAATATTTCCATGAAACCGGCTTCAGCGTCGCCCAGATAAAAAAAGTCAAAAAAGTCAGCCACAGGCTCCGGGTTAAAAGCGCACGGCCCGCCACCGACAACCAAAGGCGCTTCCGATCCCCGCTCCCGGGCCAGTAAAGGCAGACCGGCCAGGTCTAGCATGTTCAGGACGTTGGTATAGGTGAGTTCATACTGGAGAGAAAATCCGATCAGATCGAATTCGGCCAGAGGTCGGCCGGATTCCAGGCTGGTGAGGGGACGTTTCTGCCGCCTGAGCTCATCCTCCCTATCAATCCAGGGAGCCATAATCCGCTCGGCCCAAAACCTCGGGTGTTCATTAATCATGCCATAGAGGATTTTAAGCCCGAGATGGCTCATCCCGATTTCGTAAATTTCAGGGAAGGCCAGAGCGATATTCAGGTCCACGTCGGACTCATCCTTCACAACGGCGTTAACCTCGCCGCCGAGGTAGCGCCCAGGTCGTGTGACCTTATCCAACCTCTCGATCATATTGCATTGATACCTTATTTTGATAAAAACTCACAACCAATCCATTGCTCGCTTAGTTTTCGAGAAAGTTCTTGAAGGGGATTTCAGGAGGGAACCGTAAAAAATTCCAACCTTAAAAAATCAAAGGAGCCGAATTAAAGCTTCAGATCCCGGCTGAGGAATTTTTTAGTATAATCGTCGCCACTTACCAGGAGTTCGGACCATAGGCCGTCGGTGTGAATAAGACCGTTTCTAAGCAAAACGAAACGCTTGGCAAATTCTTGAGCCATATGAACGCTGGTCGTGGCAACGATGATTGTCATTCGGTGTTCAGCTACCAGAGCCTTTATAACCTTGATAATACGGGCCGAGGTCACAGGGTCCAGCCCGGCCGCCGGCTCGTCAAACAGGGCCAGCCGTGGAGAGGTCGAGAGAGTACGAGCCACAGCCACCCTCTTTTGCATACCACCTGAAAGCTCATAAGGGTATTTGTCAATGGCGTGCCATAAGTTCACACCCCGGAGCAACCGCTCGATAATCTCGTCTTTCTCTTTGTGAGAAAGATTTGTTTCCTCGTCCAGAATGAATCTGATATTTTCTCGAACGGTCATGGAATCGAACAGGGCGCCGGATTGAAATTGCATCTCTATGTTTTTGAGCAGGTTTCTTTTTTTAAATTCATTCATCGCGGTGATATTCTGGCCAAAAAGGATGACCTGCCCGCTGTCAGGGGGAATGAGGCCGACAATAATTTTAAAAAGGGTCGTCTTGCCCGTCGTAGACTCACCGACCAGACTGACATACTCTCCCTCCTGAACGGTTAAAGAGACGCCGTCAAGGACCCGCTGTCCGTTGAAGGACTTGACCACATTTTTAATGATTAGTATTTCCTCTGCCATTTCGATATGTCCCCAGCAGGGGGTTAAACTGCTGAATCAGAACTCAATGCTTTCAGGCCTGATATCTCCGCTGGTTTGAACCACAACCGAACCGCTGGCCAGATAGGTCACAGGCTCATCCAAGTGGTTGACCATCCCCTCGAACTTAAAGCACACCTTGATTTCTCCACCCTCGACCGGCTCGCAACTGACAACCTCGAAGGACTTCTCCTCAATCTTGAAAAAAAACGCCGGGTTTTTCTCGTCAGCCGGCCGATTCAGCCTGTCCGCGATTTGAGCGGCAACCTTGGCCGAATCGATCTTCTCCATAATCTTCTCCCTTCTTAAGCTATGCAAAATAGGGCCAATTTAAAAACTAACGACTCAGGAGTTATAATAATATTTTTAAACCTCGTGAGCAAGCTTTATGAACCGACCCGAACCTTCCTGAGATATTTACACCTGCGCAATTAGAGCGGGTACCGGCTTTTTTATTTGGTAGGCGTATTTAGCAGGCGTATTTGGCAGGCTTATGTCTGATTCTACAAAAATGACAATCCCCCTTCTCGGATGCGAGGATTGCTAAAGGAACCTATTCTTAAAGGATAATCCTGAAAATTATCAGGGCCGCGTCTGTCTGAGGAACCGCGGCCGTGCGGCAAGTATTTGAAGCGATCTTTTCAGAAGGAACTTCTTGTAAAAGCTGTTTTAGAAAAAAAACGCCGGGAGAGTCTGTGCCCTCCCGGCGCCAGGATTATCAATGATTACTGTTATTAATCTTCTTTTTCGATGATTGTGGTCACACCCTGTCCGCCGCCGCAGCAGGCCGTGGCACAACCCCAACGTGCGCCCTGCTCTTCCAAGATCCGGGCCAGGGTCCCGATGAGACGATTTCCGGTAGCTCCCAGGGGATGGCCGATGGCCACTCCGCCGCCATGGATATTAACCTTCTCCGGGTCAATCCCCAGCTCTTCCATGGCGTTCAGGGTCACGATGCAGAAGGCCTCGTTGATTTCCCAGAAATCTATGTCCTTGACCTCCATACTGGCCATCTTCAAGGCCTTTTTCGTGGCCGGCACGGGTCCGGCGCCCATGATGGTGGGGTCCACACCGGCGAAGCCGATGGCGCGAATGGTGCCCATGGGTTTGAGGCCTCTCTTTTCGGCTGTTTCTTTTGCCATAAGCAGCAGCGAGGTGGCCCCGGCATTGAGGGGTGAAGATACACCGGCGGTGATGACTCCATCCTCAACATACGCAGCCTTGAGTCCGGCCAGAGCTTCCATGGTCGTGCTCGCACGAACGGCCTGGTCAACTTTGACGCTCATGGTGCTCCCATCCGCCTGCTCGGCCTCGATAGGCAGGATCTCACCGTCAAAAAAACCGGCCTCCTGAGCTTCTGCGGCACGATGGTGGGAGCGCATCGCCCATTCATCCATGTCCTCTTTGGTGAACTTGCCTGAGAGCTTGAAGAGTTTTTCAGCGGTCAGACCCATGTTCATGGCTGTGGCGAAGTCCCAGTGCTTATATTTTTCGTCTGTAAACATCTTCATATTGGGCTTGATAGCGTCACCGCCGCCGCCCATGGGCACACGGGTCATGTGTTCGATTCCGCCTGTCATCACGATGTCCGCGTTGCCTGTGGCGATCTCCATATACGCAATATGCGTCGCGGCCATGGCGGACCCGCATTGCTGATCCACAAATTTGGCTGGCATCGTTTCAGGAAAGTCGGCTAAAAATATCGGACTCCGGCCGCCGTAAGTCCAATTTTCGCTGACACCCATGGCGGAACCGACAAGAAAGTCATCCACTTCTTTGGGTTCCACATTCGCTCTCTTCAATAGCTCCGGGAGCAGCATGGCCAGCAATTCATCGCCTCTCATCTTATGAAGCCAGTCTCTGCCAGGGTCCCTTGGGCGGGACCGAGATTGCGCCGTCCTTAGATATCCTGCGATTACTACATCTCTCATGATTTTTCCTCCTTAGGCATTTTTATCACACAAAATGTGAATTAAGACCTGATTGGCCACCTGGCCGACCTGGGCTCACTGAGCCCTGCGGTCCGGAAAACCTGGTATATCATAAGCGTCCGCATGATACATGTTCTCCCCTGTTAACCGCAGAGCGATCACGTCACCGAGTTGTTATACTTCCGAAACTCCTTTCAGCCGCGGGCCGAAGCCATCATGTTCCTGAAGATCGCCCCATTTGTCTGGCCCATGATTATAGGAATTTTAGAAACAGTAAGCAAGCATAAAACGTTCCTGTCATTGACTGTCCCGACCGCGACACGATACTGTTTCACTTATTCCTCATTAAAAAGTTCCTGATAAGGGGAATCTTCAACTACCTAGCAACCGACGAGCCACCGTCAATAATACAGGTTTGACCGGTAATAAAGGACCCGGCGTCTGAAATCAGGAGCAGAGAAATACCGGCCAGATCCTCCACCTTGCCCAGCCGGGAAACAGGCCAGTTTGCAGCGACCTGTTCGCTATCAGGCCGATCCCAGAGCGCCTGGCTCAGTCTGGTCTTTATCAAACCCGGAGCCAGGGCGTTGACCCGGATACCGTTCTTTCCCCACTCGCTGGCCAGGCACCTGGTCAGATGAATCAGAGCGGCCTTGGTTATGTTGTAAACATTGGTTCCGGATGAGGTGGAGAACCCGCCCAAAGAAGCGGTGTTAAGAATACAGCCGCCGTGATCCTTCATCCAGGCGTGGAAGACAAGCTGGGAAAGGAGGAACGGTCCTTTCAGGTTCACCTCGAAAATTTTATCCCAGGCCGATTCAGAGACATCCTCCAGAGGACCCCAGGCCGGATTTGTACCGGCGTTGTTAACCAGGATATCTATCCCCCCGGCCCAGTCCATGGCCGTCTCAATCAGTTTTTTCCGGTCTTCGGCCGATGAAATGTTGGAGGCCACGGGCAGCACTTCACCGCCGGACGCTTGGCGGATTCTTTCGGCCGCCTCTTTTATGCCTTCCGGCCTGCGGCTGCTCACGACCAGTTTTGCCCCGGCCAGGGAGCAGGCTCTGGCGATTTCCTCACCGATGCCTCGGCTGGCCCCGGCGATGAGGGCGGTTTTACCTTCCAAAGAAAACATGGATGCAACCTCTTTATTCATATTAAACTAACCTCCTTGAAGCTTTCTTGCCTTTCAGGATCGGTTCATAACCTCTGTCCGTGCCTTGCCTTGTGACGCTATCGGAAGAATACCCAACCCTGAGGCAGTTGTCCAGCATTTACATGTATGAAGCCGGAGACGTGGTGAAGACATTCATGTTTTTTACAGGGTCTTGAATGTAAGTAATTGAATCAGCCCGCTTTCGGGAGACCGTTGGCGGGGGAACAAGGGTTAGAGCCCGAGATAGGTCTTGCGGATGATTTCATCCTGTAGCAGTTCCTCGCCGGTTCCTTGGGCAATGATTTTCCCTGATGAGAGGACGTAATTTCGCGAGGCCATCTTGAAGACCAGGCTGACTTCCTGTTCCACGAGCAGGACCGTGATGCCCAGATCACGAATGTCAGCAATTCGGTCAAAAACCTCCTTACGTATCATGGGGGCAAGCCCGGTTGAGGGTTCGTCAATGCAGAGCAGTTTGGGTCGGAACATGAGCGCCCTGCCAAGGGCCAGCATCTGCTGCTCACCTCCAGACAGGGTCCCGGAAATCTGTTTGGCTCGCTCTTTAAGCACCGGGAAAAGCTGATACACCTTTTCCAGATTTTCCTCGATCTCCTTTTTATCTTTCAGGAGGTAGGCGCCGGCCAGGAGGTTGTCGCGCGTGGACATCTCACGAAAAGGCCTTCTTCTTTCCGGACAGTGAATCAAGCCTCTGGCGACAATTTCATGGGCCGGGACCTCATCTATTCTCTCACCATCGAAGGTCACCGTCCCTTTTATCGTCACGTCTTCGCCGACGGACCGGCGTGTAATCTCCCTTTCCCAGGCGACGAGGCCGGTGATGGCTCTGAGTAGAGTAGATTTGCCTGCCCCGTTGGGACCGACCAGACTGACCAATTCACCGGCATCAACATGCATGCTCAGGTCGTTGATGAGCATGGCCTTATCATAATGGACCGTGAGATTCGCGACTTCAAGCAGCAACGTTAAAGGTCTCCTTCGCCCAGGTAAGACTCGATCACCTCTTTGTTTTTCACTACCTCTTCCGGGGTGCCATCCGCGATGATTTTTCCGTAATTGAGCACAATGATACGCTCGGTAATTTTCATCAACTGCTGGAGCTTATGTTCGATGATGATCATGGCCGGTCCTTCGCTGTGCAGCCGGCCGAAGCGACCGCCCTTATGAAGTCTTTTTATAGACTTGCCCATAAGGTCCGTTTCAGCCGGGCTGAGTCCCCCGAACGGTTCATCCAACAGGAGCAGTTCCGGTTCTGTAGCCACGGCCCGGGCGACCTCGAGCCGTTTGAGATCACCCTGGGAAAGCGTGGAGGCATCCTCCAGGGCCATATCGGAGATGCCGGCGAATTCAAGGGCGTCCATGGCCTTGGCCTCGATTCTCTTGACCCATTCCCCGCGCTTCATGGCACGAGGCGAAAGGCAGGAGACCATGACGTTGGCGATGATGGGCAGCCGTCGGAAGGGCCGCATATTCTGGAAGGTGCCGACAATACCCATATTTACGATACTCCAGGTTTTCTTACCGGTAATCTTTTTGCCTTTGAACCTGATCGTTCCGGAGTCTGCTTTGATGATACCCAGGATCAGTCTCACCAGGGTGGTCTTACCTGCGCCGTTGGGACCGATAAGGCCGATCATCTCCTCCCGGTCCACCTTGAAGTTAATATCGCTAACGGCTTTGAGGCCTCCGAAGCCCTTGTTCAGTTCTTCGATCTCCAGAAAAGGCGTGCTCATCTCATCCCTCCTCGACCTCTTCCCTGAGTTCGCGCCGCGAGACCTTGCCTACGTCCGTCTTCGGAAGCTCACCCCTGAACTCGATTATCTTGGGAATCTTGTAATGAGCCAGGTTATCTTTACAAAAATCAACAATCTCCTCTTCAGAGATCTTGCCTCGGGCCTCACTCTGGAGAACGACATATGCTTTGATAATCTGCCCCACCTTGGGATCAGACACGCCCACCACACCGGCGGCTTTTATTTGCGGATGCATGTACAGCACCTCTTCCACGTGACGGGCGAAGACTGAATAACCTTTGTACTTGATCAGGTCTCGCTTGCGGTCAAAGAAATGGAAATACCCCTCCTCGTCCATGCTGACCAGGTCCCCGGTGCGTAGCCATTTTTCGCCGTCAATCTCGATGATCGCCTCTTCAGTCTCCTGGGTTCTTTTCCAGTAGCCCTCCATCATATTTGGACCGTTGAGGATCATCTCACCGACCTCGCCCACCGGAACGCAATCCGTTCCATCCACTTCGACGATGGCGGCATTCACGCCCGGGATGGGCACCCCGAATGAACCGGTCTTGGGGCGGTCATAGGGGCTGCCATGGCTGACGGCCGTGGTTTCGGTCATGCCGTAACCTTCCAGGATTTTGGTCCCTGTCCGCCTCTCCCAATCCTGAGTCGTGGATTCATGCAAGGTATCGGCCCCGCAAACGATCATCTTGAACCGCTTCCAGTTTACACGGCTGGTTTTGTCATATTCCTTGAGGGCCTCATAGAGGGTCGGGACCCCATAGAAGGCTGAGGCCTGGTGCCGCTCCACGGCCGAAAGGATCTCATCCAGGTCCGGGGTGGTGAATAACACGATGGTGTGACCCTGGGTCAGACCGGCGAGCATGAGCACCACCTGGCCGTAGATATGAAAGAAAGGCAGGAAGGCAATGACCGTCTCCTTGCCTTCCTCAAAAAACGGCCAGAAGGAGACCGTCTGAGCCCGCAAGGACACCATATTATAATGCGTCAGGATTGCGGCCTTCGGAAGCCCGGTGGTACCGCCTGTGTATGGCAGGGCGGCGATGTCAGTTTTAGGATCAATCGTGACTGACGGAGGCTCGGGCGGATACTTCTTGACCAAATCCTGAAATTGGTGCAATCCAGCCTGTTTAATCATTTCAGGGCTCGGAACCTCCATCTCCCGGTAGACCCGGCTCGTAATATTCTTTCCAAACATTTTTTTCATGGAAGGGAGGTAATCCGCGATGTGACTCAGGATAACCGTTTCAAGCTCAACGCCGGATTTGTCAACATTATCGTAAAGGATATCCTCGCAAATTATTGATTTAGCCTCGCTGTCTTCCAGCTGATGTTTGACTTCCTGGCTAGTGTAAACCGGGCTGATAGGCGTGACCTTGGCGCCTAGTTTAAGCACGGCGAAGTATGCAATCACGTACTGGGGACAGTTCAGAAGATAGAGAGCCACTGTATCCCCCTTGCCTACCCCCAGGTCGGCCAAGGCGGTAGCGAACCGGTCAATCAACTCTCGGAGCTGCTTGTAGCTGATTTTTTTGCCATAAAAGACCAGGGCCGTTTTGTTACCATACTTTTCCGACATCTGCTCAAACATGTCGGGCACGGATATTTCAGGAGTCTCGATCTTTTCCGAAACACCCTCCGGATAAAATTTCAGCCAGGGTTTGGATATGTATGCTTCCTTTGCTTCCATCTTACTTTTCCTCTTTATGCAAAATACGCGGAAAGTCGTTCTTGCTTAATCCAGAGGCGCGGCACAGATGCGGCACGTGTTTCGGGTGGCTATGTTTCTGATCTTGCAGCGCGGGCATTCTTTTTCCACCTTGTCGCGTATCCAAGGCAGAAGGCCCTGAGGCATATAAAGGAGAATCAACAGGATGACAACCGCAAACATCAACGTGCGAACCTCGGGCCAGAAGCGGAAAAACTCCAGCAAGGGAACGAGAAGAAAGACCGCGCCCACAGGCCCGTAGATCGTGACTATCCCGCCAAAGACCGCCCAGATGACAACCTGGAAAGACATGGAGACTTCCAGGGTCGAGGGGCCAGCGATCCTCATGAAATGCGCATAAAGCCCGCCGGATATCCCGGCGAAAAAACCGCTGAGGCAGAAGGCCAGCAGCTTGTATCGGGTCGTATTGATGCCTCCGGTCCTGACCGCAACCTCATCTTCCCTGATGGCATGAAAAATAATGCCTGTGTTCGAGTCGGTTATCTTCCACATGATCGTGCACAGGCCGAGCATGAGAATGGTTGTAACGTAGTAATCGATGACGCGGGATCTAGAGAGGCGGCTCAGACCGGAAAGGCCCATCTCGCCTCCGGTGACGTCCGGAATGGCAAAGACGATCCCAAGCAAGATAATCGGGAAGGCCAGGGTGGTCAGAGCCAGATAGGTGTGCTTGAGCCTCAGACTGGGGATGCCGACAATCAGGCCGGCCAGAACCGCGGCCAGCGCTCCGAGGGGAATACTGCCCCATGAAGGAATGTGGGCATGCAGATTCAAAAGAGCCGTGGTATAAGCCCCGACCCCAAAGAAAAGGGCATGCCCGAAATTCATCTGGCCGGTAAAACCGGAGAGGAGGTCCCAACTGGCGGCCAGAATGGCAAAGATGTTGGTGAGAATCAGGATGCGCAGCAGGTAGGGGTCCTGTGTAACAATCGGTAAAAGAAGCAAGCTCAGGAAAAAAATTAAAACCACGATGCGGCTGGGGAGAACGAGCACTTCCCCTTTAAAGATGGTAAAAAGTCTTCGTAAATAGAAACCAAGCAAACCCATGCCTATCTCTCTTCCTCAAAAGCAACGCCAAAGAGGCCTTCCGGCCTGATCAACAGCACCAGGATCATGATGGACAGAGCCACCGAACCCTTTAGGAAAGAACCCATGGGGATCAAAAAAACCACGAGGGCTTCAGAAAATCCCAGGATGTAGGCCCCAGCGAAGCTGCCCTTGATGCTGCCCAGTCCGCCCAGGACCACCACGGCCATCATCATAATCAGAGGATGCATCCACATATGAGGATTCAGGATGGTGAGAGGCACGACCACGGCGCCGGTAAAGGCAGCCAGGGCCACGGAGATACCCATGGTCATCATGGCCACCCGAGCCACGTTCATGCCCATCAGATTGGCCACCTCCCTGTCGTCGGCCGTGGACCGGACAGCCAGACCCAGTCTAGTTTTCATTAATAGCATCCAGACTGCGGCCAGGATAATCAGGGCCCCAGCGATAGTCAGCAGCTGCTGGTAAGAGACCTTCACTCCCAGGACCAATACATATCCTTTGACCAGAGATGGCACACTCAGGAAGTCACCGCTAAAAATAAGGAGCATAACTTCCTGAAAGATCATGGCCAAAGCAATGGTGGCGATTAAGACCGCGGCCTCATGCTCGCGAATCGGATCTATGAAGAACTTATAAGAGATCAGGCCGATGAGGGTGACCAGGACTACCGCGGCCAGCATCCCCCAGAGGGGATGGAGGCCGATTCTATGGGTTGCAAAGTAGATGCAGTAAGCGGCGATCATGTAAAAGGCGGTGTGGGCGATGTTCACAATGCGGGCTACACCGAAGATTAAGGAGAAACCGATGGCGAGAAGGGCGTATACGCTGCCATTAATCAAGGTGCTAACGATGATGTCTAAGATCATAGGCCCTCGTTTTGTTGTTTTTCGTTCAGGCGCCTTTAAAAGAACCCCGCCCCTTGATTTTAAAAGGGGCAGGGCCGTTTAATGAATTATTTTTTATACTTCTCGACGATCCAGGGCGCGATCTTATAGGGAACTACGCCCTTATAGGTCACGCCCTGCCAGCCGTTTGGCCAAACAGCCTTCAACTCACCATCCTGCCATTGGACACCGAGGCTGGTCAGGTAACCAGGCCCCCAGGCAAGGTCATGCAGCTTCCGGCCTTTGGCGTCTTTGATATATTTAACCCGGCCCGAAGGCACCATTACCTCCATAGTTTCCATTACAGGAATCAGCTTATCCGCATCGAGCGTACCCGCCTTTTCTATGGCCTTTTTCAGGGTTATAGCTATGGCCGAGTAAGTGTCGGCAGTATAAGTGGGGACTTCTCCAAATAACTTAATGTACTTCTCGATAAATGGTTTGGTCAATTCGTTAACTTCAACTCCCCGGGCATAGGTATTCATGGTCATGGCATAATTACCCATCCCTTGAGTGGCCTTCCAAAAACCATCTTTCTGGGCCTCAACATTAATCCCGACCATAACGGCCGGTACCTTGAGCTCCCCGGCCTGTCTGGCGAATGTTATGCCGACCGATGAGGAAAAAATGGTAAAGACGATATGAGCCCCTGAACGCTGGACAGCCGAAAGCTCGGCGGTCACGTCAGTCGCAGTTTGAGACGGCCGCCAGACGCCGACCAGTTCCATGCCCAGCTTAGGAATAGTCGTCTTGGCCACACCAATCATCGGTTCCACCCAGACCTGCTTTTCTCCAACAATAGCCACTTTCAGCTTGGGGATGTTCAGCTGTGTTTTAAGCTCCTTACCGACAAATCCCAGATGAGCGAAGCAGGTCTTGACCAGGAACATCGAATTAAAAGGAGTACCACGGAAAAAGTATTTATACCTTTTATAATCCCGGGCCACCCGGATGCAAAGTGTGGGGTGGGCCGCTCCGCAACCAATAAAGATCTTTTTGTAGTCCATGGCAATGTCCTGCATGGCCAGAACAGCCTCAGTCCGAAAACCACCAACCAGAAAATCAACCTTGTCATAAGTTATGGCACGCTCCATGGCGTTGGTGGCGTCCGTAATGCTTAAGAACTCATTAGAGTCAGCCTTAATGAGCTCAATTTTCATTTTTTTACTGCCTACCTGGATGCCACCCTGGGCATTGATTTCCTCAGCGGCCATGACGGCCCCATTCCAATGTCCTTTGCCCTGCATAAAATTCATCGGGCCGATCACACCGATCTTGATCGTCTTGGCCCCATAAGCAGGAACACCGATGGTCATAACCAGAAAGGCCGCCAATACGACACTCAGTAAAATCCTAGTTTTTTTCATGGCTTTCTATGCTCCTTATAGGTTTGAGTTTATGGTGGTTAGTTGGAGATTCGTTTGTGGTTTAAAAACTGCTTCCTTTATCCCACACAGGGTGTATCCCCTGGAGCGACCTTATCTTTCCTGAAAACCTTTGCCTGTCCTTTTTGAGGATATTTTCCGTTACTTCTTTTTGTTTGAAAAAAAATTAAGGCAGCCGCTAAATTTTTACCTTACCTAACCTATGTCTAGTTAGAAACTCTATCGCTCTCTCCCAAAATTCACAAAGAGGGTACCTAGAAACAAAAAACTTAATTAACACGAGTGCGCCAAAATACCTTAAAATAAAACGACTCAAATAATACGTTAAGGGTTTTAGCCTGTCAAGAAAAAATCGGCGGTCCCGCCGGCACCATTATAACGTCTTATATTTTTTGGCATTTTCAAGGCAGTCTGTTAACTTAAGAGTTCAATTATTGATCAATATCAATAATACACCATGCGCTATTTATCCCCTCTGATCATAAACCTGTTACTGCCAATCACTGAAGGAGTACCCAGGCCGAAATATGGCACAAAATAAAAAAATCCCCCTCTCTCCTCCTTTAAAAAAGGGGGATTTCTAGAGACATTATAATTCGGACGGGACCATTTGGTGGCTGGTTATATTTGACTCTTACCTTGATATATTTTGTCAGGGAGCTTCGCAGCCTGACCTACTTCTTTTTTCCTTCAGCCTTTCAGTGGAGGCCGCTTCCCGAAGCGATACCGGAGCAGGGTCCAGATGGCGATCAGGCCGTCTCTGGGTTTGATTTTTTTGCCTTGCTCAAAGGAACGGGGATGATAGGAAATAGGTACTTCATGGATCTTAAAACCGGCGCGGAGGATTTTGGCGGTCACTTCAGGACAGAACTCAAACCCCACGGCCTTCAGGCCAAGATTTTGCAGGATCCGGGTCTCGGTAACCTTGTAACAGGTCGGCTCGTCCGTGATAGACGAACCATAGAGCAGGTTGGTGATCGAGGAGAGCAGGCGTCCGCCCCAGTAGTAGCGGTGGTAGGATCGTACTTTTTTGGAACCCAGAACGCGCGAACCGTAAACGACCCGGGCCTGTCCTTCAAGGAGAGGGGCCAGCAGTTTGGGGTATTCCTCAGGGTCGTATTCCAGGTCCGCGTCCTGGATGATGGTAAAGCGGGCCCGGGCCCGGGACAAGCCCGTGCGGATGGCCGCCCCCTTGCCTTGGTTCTGCTCATGATAAAGGAACCGCACGCCCGGATATTTCGGCTCAGCGGCTTTGAGGACCTCGGCGGTGCCGTCTGTGGAGCCGTCGTCAACCAGGATGACTTCCTTGTCCAGGTCCACCGCCAGAACGCGGTCGAGCACCGTCAGCACGGTCTCCCGCTCGTTGAATATCGGGATGATGACTGTCAGGGTCAGGTTCATCCAGCCCCTTGCACGGCTTTTAGATCGGTCTCAACCATCAGCGTGACCAGATCGGGAAAATTGAGCGCCGGTTTCCAGCCCAGCCGGGCACGGGCCTTGGCCGGGTTGCCCACCAGGGGTCTGGTTTCCCAGGGCCGGTACAGGGATCTGTCCACGGTGAGGTAGTCCCGGTAATTAAGGCCCACCACTTCAAAGGCGGCCTGGCAGAACTCCTC
This sequence comes from Deltaproteobacteria bacterium, assembly GCA_019308995.1. Classification (NCBI taxonomy): domain Bacteria; kingdom Pseudomonadati; phylum Myxococcota; class Myxococcia; species Deltaproteobacteria bacterium. The sequence continues at coordinate 89,240 of JAFDHD010000002.1, forward strand.
CACGGTATGAGCCTGCCCGGAGGCGATGACGAAGTCGTCGGGCTCAGGCTGCTGGAGCATCAGCCAGAAGGCCTCCACGTAATCCCTGGCATACCCCCAGTCTCGAACGGCTGATATGTCACCGATAATCAGTTGATCCTCCTGCCTCATCTTGATTCGGGCCGCGGCGCGAGTGATCTTTCGAGTGACAAAGGTTTCCGGCCGGCGGGGGGATTCATGGTTGTAAAGAAGCCCCAGGCTGACGAAGAGGCCGTGCCTTTGCCGGTAAGCCTTGAGCATGCGGTGCGCAAAGGCCTTGGCCCAGCCGTATGGGTTTCGAGGGGCAAAGGGGGTTTCCTCGGTCTGAGGGCTTTGTTCCGGGTTGCCAAAGACCTCGCTGGAAGACGGCTGAAAAAACCTGGCCCGAGGCACGATCTGACTCATGCATTCGAGGAGACGCAGGGGTCCCATGGCCGTGACTTCAGCCGTGAGAAGCGGCTTCTCCCAGGATAAAGTAATGCTGGACTGCGCGGCCAGGTTGTAAATCTCATGCGGCTGGCAGGCCTTAAGGGCCCGCCTCAGGGAAGCCATGTCGCTCAGGTCACCGGGATAAAGATCAATCTGATCCTTGAGGCTCGACAGGCAAGCGGGCGTCCCGGCCTCACCCGTCCAGACCAGTCCGCAGACATGGTAGCCGCGTTCAAGAAGAAACTCGGTCAGGTAGGAGCCGTCCTGGCCGGTGATGCCGGTGATAAAAGCTGTTCTGGTAATTTGAGCGGTTCCTTTCTAATAACGATTTTCAGCCTTGTAGTATTAACCGTGTTTTATGTCAGGGAGATTCGTACCCTGACCTAGAACTCTTTTCAAGGATCGAGACATTGGGGAGATATTTATATCTTGCTTTGGGCCAGGGGTCAACCTTTAGGGGAAACGGCATGATTATTCAGGAGATCGTGAAGTCCTGAGTTTATGAGTCTCAAAAGTATAAGGGGAGCCCCTTAGTTATAAGGGACTCCCCTGCTGTTTTAATAACCCGGCGGCCTGATCTTTTTAAAAGGCCTCCTCCGGGATGTCTATGGCCGAGGTGTCTTTTACCTTCAGGGGCTCATAGCGAGAGAAAACATTGGTCATGATATTGCGGCAGTAGAAGCGAGCCGTCTCGATCTTGCCTCGATAAAAGACGCCGTCTGACGAGCCGGGATCAACCTCTTTCAATTTTTCCCGGGCCACAAGACCCTGCTCCAGCATGAGCTGGCCCATATAGACCTCGGCAAAGCAATCCAGGAAGCGGGTCGAGGTCAGGGGAATCAGGCGCATGTTTCCGTCCTCTCCAAACTGCTGCATGTAGGTCTGGACAAAATCGCCAACGATTTGAGCCGCTCTCTGATAAAGTTCGAAGTCAATTCCAAAGTCAGGGTTTTCCTGGTGTTCTTTGGCAAAGGCCAGGGCCTGTTTGAGCCAGTCCTGAAAGACCTGGCCGTTTTCCATCATCAGTTTGCGGCCCACCAGGTCCAGGGATTGAATGAAGTTGACGCCTTCCCAGATAGAGAGGATCTTGCAGTCGCGAGCATACTGTTCAACCGGGAACTCGCTGCAATACCCCACGCCGCCCATGACCTGCATGGCATCGCGGCAGAGGTTGTAACCGAAATCCGAACAGTAGGACTTGATGAGCGGCGTGACCAGATCAACCTGCCTTTCAGCACCTTGCCGGATGGCTTCATCCGGATCATTCTCGGCAATATCGAGCAGGTAAAAAAGCTTCCCGGCAAAGGCCCGCATGGCCTCGGTGCCTGCCTTGAGGTTCATGAGCATGCGCCGCACGTCCTCATGCTGGATGATCGGAACCCGCGGCGCCCGGCGGTCGGTAAAGGGCGGACCCTGGATTCTTTCCTTGGCGTATTTGCGGGCCACATCGTAAGCCGAAGCCGCAATGCCCAGGGCCTGAATACCGGTCCCGATTCGGGCCTCGTTCATCATCTGGAACATCTTGCGCATGCCGGTGTTAGGCTCACCCAGAAGAATGCCGCGGCAGTTCCCATTTTCCCCAAGATTAAGGACCGCGGTGATAGAACCCTTGATCCCCATCTTGTGCTCAATGTTGCTGCAGATGACGTCGTTGGGTTCGCCCAGCGATCCGTCAGGGTTGACCCAGATCTTGGGCACAATAAAAAGACTGACGCCTCTGGTCCCGGCCGGCGCTCCCTCGATCCGCGCGATGGTCAGGTGAATGATGTTTTCCGTCAGGTCATGCTGACCGTCGGTAATAAAACACTTGTTCCCCTGGATCTTGTAAATGCTAGGGTCGTCCGGGTCGGGGATGGCCTTGGTGAGAAGATAACCATTGTCAGAACCGGCGTCAGGCTCGGTCAGGCACATGGTCCCGGCCCAGACACCGGTATACATCTTCTCCACAAAAAGGGCCTTGTCCTCCTCGGTGCCAAAGTTTTCGATCAACCGGCCCGCGCCGATGGCCAGGCCCGGATAGGTAGACATGGCCATGTTGGCGCCGGTGAAGAGTTCCATTACCAGCCCGTTTACAACCTGAGGCAGGCCCTGTCCGCCAAATTCCGGGCTGTTCCCCGGCGCGATCCAGCCGTTTTCAGCCATAACCTTCCAGCACTCATGAAAGGATTCGGGCAACGTGACCTCGCCATCTTTAAGCTCAACGTCCATTTGATCCCCATCCTGCAAGGTCGGGCCAAGGACCTCCTTGCAAACCTTGATGGCCTCGTCAACGATCATGCTGAAATCATCAGTGGTAAAATCCTTGTAAGCGTCGTACTTAAGGAGCTTATCCACCTCTAAATGCTCAAAAAGCAAAAACTTGGCGTCCCGGTCGTCCCGGTCAAAATAATTAATCCCCATGTTCTTCCTCCTAACTTGCCTAAAATATTGAATACTTACCGTAGTGAAGCCAGAGAGGCACCCCGGTCTCACCACGGTTTTCCTGCCAGCGGAATCCCGGACATTGATCTTTCCGAGCGCCCGCTCATATTCACCCGGTAAGTTACCACTCATCTTGAAGTCCGGTCAAGGGAATTTATAAAGAAGGCCCAAAACTGGCTCCCTCATCGTTTTGAATCATGACCGATAAAAAAAATTGTCTTTTTCAAAAGACAACCATTTGAAAATTTTATAAAACCGCCTTTAAGAATCGTTTTGAGACCGCTTCACCCAGGCGGTCCGGCCGTGTTCAAAGGCGTCAAAAATTTTTTCACTTGAGAAAAAATACTTGTGGCGCCCTGGGCTCTGCTGTATAACGGGATTCACCTTGAAGCAGAATCCTTTTGGGGAGCTACCTTTCAATGAAGCTGCATGAATATCAGGCCAAGGAATTCTTCAGCCGTTTCGACATTCCCGTACCTCAAGGCTCGGTGGCCAGGACACCTGAAGAGGCAAAAGACATCGCCAGGGGGCTGAAGCAGGGTCGACTCGTGGTCAAGGCCCAGATTCACGCTGGAGGGCGAGGCAAAGGCGGCGGCGTCAAGCTCGTGGATAGCCCTGATGAGGTCTTTGAGGCGGCTCGCGGACTCTTGGGTCAGAACTTAATCACGCCTCAGACCGGGCCGGAAGGCCGCCTGGTGCAGCAGGTTCTCATCGAGGAGGCCCCTGCGTACGAGGGGGAATATTATGCTGGCCTGACCCTGGACCGGAACCTGGCCCGGCCGGTGATGATGGTCAGTCCGGCCGGAGGCATGGAAATCGAGGAGGTGGCCGAAAAGACGTCGGAGCTTATCTTCAAGGAAGCGGTGGACCCTGGCCTGGGCTTCCTGGCCTTCCAGGGCCGCAATCTGGCCGAGGGCCTGACATGGGGAGGCAGCCTCTTGAGGAGCGGGGCGGCTCTCTTTTCAAACCTGTACCGCCTCTTTATTTCCCTGGACGCTTCGCTGGCCGAAATCAACCCCCTGGTTATCACCGCAGAGGGTCAGCTCCTGGCCCTGGACGCCAAGATCAGTATTGACGACAACGCCCTCTTTCGTCACCCCGACATGGAAGAACTGGCCGACCCCAACGAGATGGACCCCCTGGAGCTCGAAGCCAGTCGGCACGACCTGAACTATATCCGGCTGGATGGCAACATCGGCGTCATGGTCAATGGGGCCGGTCTGGCCATGGCCACCATGGACCTGATCAAGCAGGCCGGGGCCGAACCGGCCAACTTCCTCGACGTGGGCGGCGGGGCCGACGCTGAGGAAACCGCTCAGGGGTTCAGAATTATTCTGTCCGACGAGCGGGTTAAGGCCATCCTGATTAATATTTTCGGAGGCATACTTCGCTGCGATGTTCTGGCCAAGGGTGTGATCGAGGCTGCAAAAACGGTCCAGGTCAAGGTCCCGATCATCATTCGCCTGGAGGGGACTAATAAAGATGAAGGCCAGCGCCTTCTGAACGAGTCGGATCTGGACTTTACCGTGGCCCATGATCTCAAAGACGCAGCTAAAAAAGTGGCGAATCTGGTAAGATAGCGGAGCGTATATGAGCATTCTGGTGGATAAAAACACACGGGTTATCGTGCAAGGGATAACCGGCTCGGAAGGACGTTTCCATACCGAGAAGATGATCGAATACGGAACCAAGGTCGTGGGAGGCGTGACCCCGGGCAAGGGCGGCCAGGAGATTTTCGGTCTGCCGGTCTTTAATACGGTTGACCGGGCCATGGCCGAGGTTCAGCCTACGGCCAGTATCATCTTTGTTCCGCCCGCCATGGCCGCCGACGCCATCATGGAGGCTGCCGCGGGTTTGAAGCTGGTGGTGTGTATCACCGAAGGCATTCCGGTCCTCGAGATGGCCAGGGTCTGGCACTACCTGCGCCAGCGGGGCGTGATTCTCATCGGCCCCAACTGCCCCGGCATCATCACTCCCGGACAGACCAAGCTCGGGATCATGCCCAGCCCGATCCATCTAGCCGGTTCTATCGGCGTCGTCTCCCGCAGCGGGACCCTGACCTATGAGGTCGTGAGTCAGCTTTCAGAGGTGGGTCTGGGCCAGTCCACCTGCCTCGGAATCGGCGGCGATCCCGTCATCGGCCAGTCTTTTGTGGATATTCTCAAGCATTTCCAGGCGGACGACCAGACCGAGGCCGTGGTGCTGGTGGGCGAGATCGGCGGGCGGGCTGAGGAGGATGCGGCCGGGTACATCCGGGCCGAGTTCAGCAAGCCCGTCTTTGCCTTCATCGCCGGGCGCACGGCCCCGCCCGGCCGCCGCATGGGTCATGCCGGGGCTATCATCTCCGGGAAATCCGGGAAAGCGGCCGATAAAATCGCTGCCCTGAAGGGTGCAGGCATTCACGTCATCGAGGACCTGGGCGTCCTGGGTGAGACGGTCAAGGATGTCCTGGGCTGAAAGGCTGAGGCCAAAGGGCGAGCCAGGGCCTTAGATGAAGATTCTGCTTCACATCTGCTGCGGACCATGCGCCATCTATCCGGTCCAGGCCCTGAGAGAGGCCGGGCATGAGGTTCACGGTTACTTCTTCAATCCCAATATCCATCCCTATCAGGAATACCTCCGGCGGCGGGATACTCTGGCTCAGTATGCCGAATCAATTGAACTGCCTCTCATCTTCGCCAAAGGATACGACCTCGAAGGCTTCCTCAGAGAGATGGTCTTCCGGGAGACGGATCGCTGCCGGTTCTGCTACCGCCTCCGCCTGAATCAGGCCGTTCATGTGGCCAAAAGGGGAAGGTTCGAGGCCGTCACCACGACGCTCCTTCACAGCAAGCATCAAAACCATGAACTCATCACCGAGATCGGCCGCGAGGCGGCGCGGAAAAGGCGTATCGAGTTCTTTTACCAGGACTTCCGTGAAGGCTGGAAGCAAGGAATCGTCCGCTCCAAGGAGCTGGGCATGTACCGCCAGCAATACTGCGGTTGCATTTACAGCGAAAAAGAACGCTTCTACCGGCCGGGCAGCGGTGCGAGGCAGAACCCCGGCCGGTGAAACAATGACCGTGGCCCGACTGGCCAGAGAAAATTTAAGATATTATCTCGTGGCCACGGTTATGAAAACGGCCAGGGTAAGTAAAAAAGATCATGAGAAGTACAATGCGTCCTGGCCCATCATCCACGGAAAGCTCCCTATCAGCGGCGCACAGATGATAGACCTGTGGCCTTGCAATCACCTGGGCTTTACCTTTGGCGATTTTCTCCCGCACCTGGTCGAAATGGCTGAAAGAACAGATATCGGCTATGTCGTCTTTGACGAGGCTGGAAGGAAATATACAAAGATCAGTTAATCATTAGCTTTGGGGATAGATACCTGCTGGACGCCGAAAAATGGCAGGCTGGAAAGCCTGTCCCATATCTTGCCATAAAGCTGCAACTGGGCTACCATGAGGCCTGAGAAAAATTGTTCTCATGGCCGCTGATGAAAAAAACGACCCCAGGGCCTTTCGCTGACGCAACAATCGGTCAAGGGGGAATGGGCGACCCTGACCATGACCAGAACGGAGGCATCATGAGGCGCTTTCTGATTGATCCGGCGCTGCCAATCTCTGATCAGGCCGCATTGACCGGGTCACAAGCCCGCCATGCCTTGCGCGTCTTACGTCTCAAACCCGGGGACCAGGTCTGTTTAATAGACGGCCAGGGGCATGAATGGGAGACTCGTATCGTCTCGACCGCCTCTGACCGGGTCGAACTGGACGTCATAGAACAGAAGGCCTCCCTCAAGGAGTCCCCCCTGGAACTGACCCTGGGGCTGGCGGTCCTGAAGGCCGCCCCCATGGACCTGGTCATCCAGAAGGGAACCGAGCTGGGGCTGAAAAGGCTGATCCCCCTTTACTCCGCCCGCAGCGCGGTTCGTATGAACCAAAGCCAGGCTGAAAAGAGGCGGGCGCGCTGGCAAAAGATCGCCCTGGAGGCCCTGAAGCAGTGCCAGCGTGGCTGGCCGGTGGAAATCCATGCTCTGGCCAGCCTGGAGGTCTTCCTGTCCGCGGCGTCTCAAGCTGACTTGAGGCTCATGCTTTATGAAGAAAAAAGAAGCGCCTTAGGAGCGCGCTTCAAGGAACTGCTACGCCAGAGTCCTGAGCCGCGCTCCGTCTTTGTCCTGGTCGGACCTGAAGGCGGGTTCACCTCTGAGGAGGTCTCCCGGGCCGAAGAGGCGGGTTTTGAAATTCTGGGGCTGGGGCCGAGGGTCATGCGTTCCGAAACAGCGGCCCTGGCCTTGATGGCTATTTTAGGTTTCGCCTGGGGCGATTTGTAAAATTTTGATTGATTTTTATCATTTAACCGTGTAATATATAGAGGTTAAACTTAAAAATCTCTTTAGCCCGAACAATAGGAGGGCCGTATGAGGTGTCCCAAATGTGGCCTGACCAGTTTTGATCACAACGAGGTCTGCCCCAAATGCGGGCGAGGCCTGACTCCGGTGCGGGAGCAGCTCGGCCTCATAGCCGTAACTCCCAAGCCGGTTTTCTTCCTGGGGTCTCTGCTGAGTCAAGGGGAATCCGAGGATTTCACCTTTGAAGGGGAGGAGACCGAACACCTGGGCACTTATGATGAAGAGGTCTCCGAGATGCCGGAGGAGGCCGAAGCGCCTGCTGAACTGGAAGAGGTGGCCACTCTTGAATTCGAGGCCGAACCGGGGGAAGAAATTCAGCCGGGCATGGTTGAAGTTACGCCCGGAGACGAGATTGAATTCGAGCTGCCTCAAGAGGGTGAGGAGCTAGAGATTCAAACTGAAGAGCCTTCCGAGGTGGTCGTTATGGAAGAAGCCGAGCCCGTGGCCGATCTGGAGGCTGAAGAGACCCTGATTCTTGAACCGGGAGAGGAAGTCGAACCTGAACTTAGCCTGGAAGTTTCACCCGAACTTGAAGAGGAGACGGTTAGCTTTGAAGCCGAGGCAGAGGAAGCGCCAGAACAGGAAATTGACCTGGAAATAGATTCCATGGCTGATGAGGAGCTTGCTGAAGGAGAAGCCGAAGAACTGGACCTGGGCGATCTTTCACTTGAGGATGAAGCCCTGGAGGCCACAGTGCCTGCCCGGGAGCCCGAGGAAGAGCCTGAAGCGGCCCCGGAAGAAGAACTGGACCTCACCGACCTGGACCTGGAGCTGGGCGAGGAAGAGGGCCTTGAAGAGAGCGACATTGAAGATTTGGGGCTGACCGACCTGGAGCTGGAAGAAGATACCATAACCCCCACCGCCGCGCCGTCTGAGGAGTTAATCCAGGAAGAGGCCCTCGCGTCTGGTGCTGAGGATGAGGGAATTTCGCTCGATGACTCCACCGTGATCATCGAAGACACCGGGGAGGCGGCCACGGCCGCAGCGGCTGAGCCGGAGCAGGACGAGGAGCTCGACGAGATTGAACTGGATTTTGACGACCTGGAGCTGGAGGAGGAAGATAAGAGCTGATAACTTTTTTTTAAACCGTCCCGATGGGACTCAAAAAATTGTGGATATCTAGCCTGGCAATGAATTGCCAGGCTATTATCATTGCGTTCCTCACAGAACGCCAATAAAACAACCTGCCAGACTCAAATATTGTTAGCCAGCGAAACATTCACTCCTACAAAATTCTTTAGAAATCTGGAAAACAACCATTCTGATGAACTAACGGTGTGGAGCAAGGCGTGTGTGAGGCGGTTTTCCTCATTGGCATACCGGTCATAGAGTGGGTGCAGTCTTGCTTTATTAATTTTCATTGCTCACCTTTCTTTACAAGGGACTTATGAGGGTTTGCAAAATATTTTCTAAATGAGCCGTCAGTGTGAACTGCTAGGGCTTTCCAGGTCAACGTATCATTATCAGGCCGCGGTTCGTGGGCCTTGAGGCGATTTATCCCATAGAAAGGCTTTTCAACTCCCCTGGCGACCGAAAGCCACCCCTCTTTCCACGGCTCTGGTGTTCAGGGCCAGTATTTCGTGGTTGGTTGAACCTGCGGTCTCGATGAGGGCCTGCTTGATGCTTGTTTGAGCAACCGTCTCTGTCCTGCCAATCAGTACGCCCAGGAATATCATGTTGGCTAAGCGGTCGTTGCCCACCTCAGCGGCCAGCTCGGTTGAGGGAACCATTATCACTTCAGGGCCTTGAACCTCCACTTCTTCCGGCCTGATTAAAGATGAATTCACCAGCAGCAGCCCATCGTTCTTAACTCGAGGCCCGAACTTGACCAGAGAGGGCTTGTTCATGACGACACACCCCTTCGGGTTGGTGATGCTGGGGGAGCCGATGTCCTGGTCGGAAATGACCACGGTGCAGTTGGCGGTGCCTCCGCGCATCTCAACGCCGTAAACAGGCAGGTAGGTCACCTTGCGGCCCTCCAGCATGGCGGCTTGGGCCAGAAGGTTGCCGATGAACATGACGCCCTGTCCGCCGAAACCCGCAATGATCAGATCAAAGTACAAAAAATCGCTCCTTAACCAGCCTTGGCCTGGGCTTCAGCTTTGAATTCCTTGAAAACTCCCAGGGGAAAAGCGGGAATCAACTCCTGGCCCACTCGCTCGCAGGCCTGGGCCGGTGTCATCTTCCAGTTGGTGGGGCAGGCTGACAGGTACTCAACAAACCCCAACCCCATCCCTTCAAGCTGGGCCTCGACCGCCTGCCGGGTTGCTTTTTTGGCCTGCATCAAATTCTTAATATTGTTGACGGCTACCCGCGCGGAATAGGCCGTTCCGGCCAGGTTGGCTAGCAGTTCGGCCATGTGAATCGGATGCCCGGCCTCCTGCGGGTCCCGGCCTCTCGGAGTGGTGGTGCTCTTCTGGCCGATCATGGTCGTGGGAGCCATCTGGCCGCCGGTCATGCCATAGATGGTGTTATTGACGAAGAAGACCGTCACATTTTCACCCCGGTTTGCAACGTGGATAATTTCCGCCGTGCCGATGGCCGCCAGGTCGCCGTCGCCCTGATAGGTGAAAACAAAATTATCCGGGCGGGCGCGCTTCACGCCGGTCGCTACTGCGGCGGCCCGTCCGTGCGGCGACTCGATCACATCCACGTCAAAATAATCATACATGAAGACCGAGCAACCGACCGAAGCCGCGATGATAACCTGCTCCCGGAGTTCGTACTCATCAATGACCTCGGCCACGATACGATGAATGATGCCATGGTGGCAGCCCGGGCAGAAGTGGAAGGGGACATCAATCAAGCTTTCGGGTCGTTTAAAAACCTGTTTCATTTTCCTCTTTCACCGCCAAGAGGCGGCGCTCCTTAAGGCCCATCACTCTGAATAGGCCTTCTTGATCTCCTTTAAAAATACGTCCGGCGCGGGCAGGGAACCGGGAGGCAGGCCAAAAAAATCAACCTGGGTACCCGGTTCCACGGACAGCCGCACATCCTCGATCATCTGGCCGGTGTTCAACTCCATGGTCAGGAAGTGTTTAACCTGGTGCGAGGTCTTTCGAATGAAATCCTGGGGAAAGGGGAAAATGGTGATGGGCCTGATGAGGCCGACTTTTAACCCCTCTTCCTGGGCCATTTTAACCGAGGATTTCAGGACCCGCGCCATGGAACCGAAAGCCGCCACGACCAGACGGGCATCTTCTAGATAAAGGGCCTCGACACGAATATCCTCTTTCATGCGCTGGTATTTGCGAAAGAGCTTCCAGTTGTGCTCGGTCAATTCGCCATCATCAAGGTACAGGCTTTTGAGATACTGGGCCGGTCGTCCCTTGGCGCCGGTTAAGGCCCATTTCTTTTCGAATATTTTAGGCTCATATTTTTTAAGCTCCAGCGGTTCTTTCATCTGGCCCAGCATGGCATCGCCCAGGATCATGGCCGGATTTGAATATTTGTCGGCCATGTCAAAAGCCAGCATGATCAGGTCGTAGCATTCCTGAATCGAGTCCGGAGCCAGAACAAAGACGCGGTAATCGCCGTGCCCGCCGCCTCGGGTGGCCTGGAAATAATCCCCCTGCGAGGGAGATATTCCGCCCAGGCCCGGTCCGCTGCGGCTCATATTGACCACCACCCCGGGAATCTCACTGCCTGCCATGTAACTGAGGCCTTCCTGCTTCAGGGAAATGCCAGGGGATGAAGAGGAGGTCATGGCCCGAACGCCGGTGGCGCCGGCCCCGAGCATCATGTTGATCGAAGCGATCTCGCTTTCAGCCTGAATAAAGGTCCCGCCTACTTCGGGCAGATGAGCAGACATGTACTCCGGGATTTCGTTCTGAGGGGTAATGGGATAGCCGAAATAGAAACGACAGCCGGCCTCGATCGCCCCCATAGCCACGGCCTCATTGCCTTTGATAAGGACCTTCTTTCTTTTGTTTTTTTCCGCTAGCGCCATACTTCAATCACCACGTCCGGACACATCTCGGCGCAGAGAGCGCAGCCGTTGCACCTTTCCGGGTCTTCGAGTTCAGCCACCGCATAACCCTGGTTGTTGAGCCTGCTGCCCACAACAATCAGCTTGCGCGGGCAGGCCTCGACACACAGCCCGCAGCCCTTGCATCTCTCTTCCCTGAAAGATATTTTCGCTTTTGTTTCAGCCGCTGCGGCTGGCATGTTTTTATCTCCCCACACTCTCCACGGCCTTATCCAGACCGGCCATGTCCTGAATATTGATGGTTTCCACGGGCGCGTCCCTGGGTACGATCTTCCTGTTCAGTCCGGCCAGAACCTTTTTCGGACCGACTTCAAGGAAATGGCTCGCGCCGCCAGCCAGCATATTCTCGATGATTTCGAACCATCTGACCGGAGAGATCATCTGCCGGGCCATGATGGATTTGATTTCATCAGGGTCTGTCTCAATCCGGGCCGTCACGTTCAAGTAAAGATCGCATCTTGGCCTTGAAAAGTCCGTCTCCATAATGACGCGGGCAAAATCCTCGGCCGCGGCCTCCATGAGCGGGCTGTGCCAGGCCCCGGAGACCTGAAGAGGCACTGTCTTGGCCCCGTCAGTCCCGGCTAGTTTCGCTGCCGCGGCCACAGCCTGGGCCTCACCGGTAATAACGGTTTGCTGGGGCGTATTATAATTAGCCACCACGACTGTGCCCTTATCCCTGGCCAGTTCCGTTATTCCCTCGACCCGGTCGGGCGTCAGGCCAATAATGGCTTGCATGGCTCCAGGCCGCTTTTCAGCCTCGCGGTGCATCAGCTCGCCGCGGCGGTTGACCAGGTTCAAGGCATCGGCGGATGAAATGACACCGGCCGCGGCTAGGGCGGAGTACTCTCCCAGGGAATGCCCGGCCGTAGCTTCCGGGGTCAGACCTTTTTCGGTCAGGGCTTTGAGGCAGACCAGATTGACCGCGGTCAAGGCAGGCTGAAGATTAACGGTCAGGGTCAGTTCTTCGAGCGGTCCTTCGAAGCAGAGCCTTGTAATTTGCTTGCCCGTGACCTCGTCGGCCAGGTCAAAGATCTCCCTGGCCCAGGCATGGGCTTCGTAAAAATCCTGCCCCATGCCCACGAACTGGGAGCCCTGGCCGGGAAAGATAAAGGCGGTTTTTACCATGGTAGGTATCAAACCTCGTCGGGGCTTTTTAGAATCCATATGCTCCCGTTACATGGCCCGTAAGCATATATGCTCCTCGGGTAGGTGTCAAGGTTCTGGAAAGCCTTGCCATTGGCTCATCAGAAGCCACACCCTGATTGAAACCTTAAAGAGCTTTTATCAAAAATTCCCTCTGACCAATCTTTTACCTACCAGTTTCTCAAAGACCAGATCATGAATAAACGGCCGGAATTTTTTGATGGCCTCGTTGGTTGAGGAGGGGTGAACGCGGTTGGTCAGGAGGATTACAGTCAGGTCCTGGTCAGGGTCGTACCAGAGGGAGGCGCCTGTGAAGCCGAGATGCCCGACGCTGGCGCGGGAAAAATAATGACCTGCCGCAGAATCGTTCTCCACCGGTCTGTCGAAACCCAGGGCGCTGTTTAAAGATATGGCTTGACTCTCCCACAGCCAGAAGGATTGAACAATGTGTTTTAAGACCAGGCGGCTGCCAGGTTCATGTCGAAAGGAGGCGCGCAGAGAAGCCATGATACGCCAAACCTCACCCGCGGTCCCGAACAGGCCCGCATGCCCGGCCACACCGGACAGGGCCCAGGCGTTTTTATCGTGCACCTCACCCTTAAGTACTCCGCCCCGGTCAGGGCAGTCTTCGGTCGGAGCAATGGACCCGGCTGAGGCAAGATTCTTGCGATCCATGGGCCGGTACCCTGTTCGCTTGAGACCCAGGGGCCTGGCAACAAGCTCCTCAAACAACTGTTCCTGACGGGCCTGAGCGATTTCCTCCAGGATCAGACCTAATAAGATGAAATTCAGATCGCTGTATTCCGATCGCTTACCCGGCTCAGACTCAAGAGGCTCCTCGAGTATCAATTCAGCCATGCGGGTGCGATGTTTTCCAATCGGGACTTGATTAAGAACCTCAAAGTAAGGCCGCCAGGCTGGCAGGCCGCTGGTGTGGCTGAGAAGTTGAGTCAGGGTCAGGCCTCTTTTATCCGGCGGCACACGGCCCGGCCAGAGTTGCTTCAAGGAAGACTCAAGGCCGAACCGGCCCTGTTCCAGAAAGATCATAGTTAGGATGGCGGTGGAGAGCACCTTGGTCAGGGAGGCCAAATCGTATATAGTTTCAGTGCGGACCGGGCTGGCCTTGAGGCTGTATTCAAGTCTGCCCGCGGTAATAGTCGCGGCCACCTGACTGCCTCGGGCCGCCAGCAGCACACCGCCCGGGAAAACCCCGGCCGCAACCGCCCGATCCATCTCTTCCTGCAGTCGCCCGATATTCACACTTTTTCTGTTACTCTCTCTCACGCCAGGTATGGTTCGGTCAGGTCCAGGCTCCGGGCCTGAGTGTCCAGGATGGCGCGAGGGCCGAGCGGTAAGGTTAGATTCCGCGATCCATGACCCACAGGGAAGTCGGCCACCACAGGGCCGTGGAAACCGGCCAGGTTCCTTTCAAGCACGCCATGTACCTCAGAGCTTGATCCGCAATCGTTAAACTCCCCAAAAATTATGCCCGAACATCGCTCGAGGACCCCGGAGAGTCTGAGGGTGGTCAGCATCCGGTCCAGGCGGTAAGGCGATTCGCCGGTATCTTCAAGGAAGAGGATGGCTCCGTCCAGGTTTGGGAGGACTGGTGTGGCCAGGAGATGTATCAGAATGGTTAAATTCCCTCCCAGAAGAGGGCCTTCAGCCTGCCCAGGCATAATGACGCGAATATCCTTCAGAGCCAGAGGAAAGACTGGCTGGCCAAAAAGCGTTCTTTTGAGCATTGAGGTTGTTTCTTCATCGGCCTGAGAAAGGGATGTAATAACCGGACCATGAAAGGTGACCAAGCCGGTGGCATGGTGCAGGGCCAGGAGCAGTGCGGTCACATCGGAAAATCCGATCATAATCCTGGGTTTGGCCTTGATAAGGCTGAGGTTGATCCGGTCGAGGATCCGCATTGATCCGTAACCGCCGCGAGCGCAAAAAATCGCCCTGACCTCCTCGTCGTTCAGCAGGGTGTTGATTGTTTCGGCCCGATTTTCATCCGTACCGGCTAAAAAACCGTCCTGTTTGAAGATGTCCCCAGGGCAGCGGGTTTTCAGACCCAGGGATTCGAGACGAGCCAAACCGGTTTTAAAGCGGGCTTCGTTAAAAGGACCGGCGGGCGCAGCCACCCCCACGATATCCCCCTGTCTGAGGGGCCGGGAAAGGAGGAGTTTCCGGGGTTCAGTTCTGGTCACGAGGGGTCCGATTAAGGTTGAAGATAATCCTCAGACCGTCCAGGGTTAAATCAGGGATGACTTCGTCAATCGTCTCCGATTCTGCGGCAATCAGATGTGCCAGGCCGCCGGAGGCGATAACCATGGGATCGGTCCCGGCTTCGGTCTTCATGCGGCGGACCACCCCGTCAATCAGGCCGACGTGTCCATAGACCAGGCCGGCGAGCATGGCGGAGATGGTATCTCTGCCAATAGCCCTTTTCGGCCGCGAGATTTCAATACGCTGGAGTTTGCTGGCCTTCTGGAAGAGCGCTTCACTGGAGATAATCAGGCCGGGAGCGATGACGCCGCCCACGTATTCGCCTTTGGGGGAGACGTAATCAAAATTCGTGGATGTGCCTAGGTCAACGACAATCAGGGCGCGGTGATATCTCTCATACGCGGCCACCACGTTTACGACCCTGTCAGCTCCGACTTCTTTTGGATTGTCAATAAGTATAGGAATACCCGTTTTGATGCCAGGACCCACGACCAACGGTTCGGTGCGTACATACTTCCGTCCAAAATTTACCACAGCATCCAGCATGGGAGGCACCACACACGAGATGATCATTTCGTCAGCCTGTGCAAAATCGAGTCCCTGGGAGTCGAAAAGATTTCGGAAAAGCATGCCCAGCTCGTCCACGGTCACATCCCTTTCGGTCCGGATACGCCAGTCCGCCTTGAGGGTATCTCCTTCAAAGGCTCCGATAACGGTATTCGTATTCCCAATGTCAATGGCGATCAGCATCGTTTATCCCAGCTCCCTGGCGATTAAGGCCGCGGTTTCTTCGGCCATGGTTCTGATTTCCTGCGCATCCCTGCCTTCGATCATGACCCTGACCAGCGGCTCTGTCCCGGAGTAGCGAACTAAAAGCCGGCCCTCATCTCCCATGGCCTCCTGGATCAGCTGGCATTGATTCTTGATCTCAGGAATTTCCATCAGGTCCACCCGTTTTGACACCCTGACGTTAAGCAGGATCTGCGGAAAGCTCTCCATGATCCCGGCCAGTTCGGACAGGGATTTTCCTTCCCGTTTCATGACGGCCAGGACCTGCAAGGCGCTCAAGACGCCGTCCCCGGTCGTGTTATGGTCCAGAAAAAGCAAATGGCCGGACTGCTCTCCGCCGAAATTATAGCCCCCCTGGCGCATCCTTTCAACGACATAACGGTCCCCGACATCGGTTTGAATCAGGTCAAGGCCTAAATTTTTCAAGGCTATTTTCAGGCCGAGGTTACTCATGACAGTGGCGACCACGGTTTTCCGGGCCAGGAGACCCCGGCGATCCAGGTCCCGGGCACAAATGGCCATGATGTGATCGCCATCCACGATCTTTCCCTGCTGATCAATAAAGATGACCCGGTCGGCGTCCCCGTCCAGAGCCAGGCCCAGGTCGGCCTGCTTCTCAAGAACCACAGCCGCTGTTACCTCAGGGTGGAGAGAGCCGCAGTTGAGGTTGATGTTCTCGCCGTTGGGTTCGGCATTGATGAGAATGACTTCCGCTCCCAGCTCCTCAAAGACCGCGGGCGCGCATTTATAGGCCGCACCGTTGGCGGCATCAACGACCAGTCGCAGGCCGGCGAGCGTCATGTCCTGAGGAAAGGTGCTTTTCAAGAAAAGAACGTAGCGCTGAGCCGCGTCCTCAAGGCGATCAATCCGGCCTATCTCGCTGGCCAAGGGCCTGAGCGAGTCCATTGCACCTGAGAAGACGAGGTCCTCGATCTGAACCTCCACCTCATCGGGCAGCTTGAAACCATCATGAGAAAAGATCTTGATCCCGTTGTCTTGAAATGGGTTGTGGGAGGCAGAAATGACAACCCCGGCGTCGGCTCCCAGCCTCGTGGTCAGAAAGGCGACACCCGGTGTGGGTAAAAGCCCGGCCAGAAGCACATCCACGCCCATGGAGCAGATACCGCTGGCCATGGCGTTTTCAAGCATGTATCCTGAGAGGCGCGTGTCTTTGCCAATGATGATCTTGGCCCGCTTACCGGCATCTTTTTTTGCAATGCAGGCCGCACCCCGGCCGATCTGCACGGCCATTTCGGGGGTCATGGGGTGCTCATTGGCCTTTCCGCGCACGCCGTCTGTGCCAAAGAGCTTTCGTTCATTCTGATTCACGGATTCTCTGTCGTTTTTTTAAATCACACCTTTTCATGCTTGACAGCCTTAACCACGGCCAGGGTCTGTCGAGTCAGATCAATATTGTGCACCCGCAGGATATGCGCGCCTTTATAAGCCGCCAGCGCGATAACGGCTGCCGAGGCCACGTCCCGCTCCTTGGGCAGGGCACCGCCCAGAATCTGTCCCAGAAACGCCTTGCGGGAAGGGCCGACCATAACGGGGCGTCCAAGGGCGATAAATTCTTCCAGGCGGTTGATCAGGGTCAGGTTGTGATTAAATGTTTTACCAAATCCAATGCCCGGATCAATGATGATCATTTCTCTGGCCAGGCCCATATTCTCGGCCCTTTCAGCGGCCTCAACCAGGAAGGACTTGACCTCGCCCATCAAATCCTGATAGGTCGGGTTATCCTGCATGGTCCGGGGTTCTCCCTGCATGTGCATCAAAATGAGAGGCACACCGGCTCGGGAGGCTACTAAAATAAGTTCCGGGTCGAGCCGACCGGCGCTGATATCGTTGATCATCGAAGCACCGGCTTGCAGGGCGGCCTTGGCAACGCCGGATTTGCAGGTGTCTATGGACAGGGGAACAGTAACCTGCCTGACCAGGGACTCGATGACCGGGATAACCCGGCGCAGCTCCTCCTCTTGGCTCACAGACCTGGCTCCAGGACGGGTGGATTCCCCGCCTATATCCAAAATGTCCGCGCCTGCTTCAACGAGATGCAGCCCGTGGGCCACAGCCGAATCCTGAGCGTAAAAGTCTTTGCCATCGGAAAATGAATCGGGTGTGACATTGATCACACCCATGATGTGGGGCCGCGCTTTGAGGTCCAGACACCACTGACCCCATTTAAGCCTGAAATTACTCAAGATTATTTACTAACTTGCTGATTTTTGATCGAACTGCGCCGGTTCGCTGGCATGGTCCTGATCGCCTTGCTCGCGGGCTAGGGCTGGAGCCACGATCTCGTCAATCTCATTGCTGTCCAGGGTCTCCTTTTCCAGGAGGGTTTGGGCCAGAGTATGAAGGACATCTATGTTCCGCTTCAGGAAATCCGTGGCCCGGTCATGGCTGCCCTTGATCAGAGCCGAGACTTCAGCATCAATCATTTGAGCTGTCTTTTCGCTGTAGTCTCGATGCTGGGCGAACTCCCGCCCCAAGAAAATCTGCTCCTCTTTCTTGCCAAAGGCCAATGGCCCCAGCTTCTTGCTCATACCCCAGTCACAAATCATCTTTCGGGCCAGTTCGGTGGCTCGTTCGATGTCATCGCCAGCGCCGGTAGTCATATCGTTGAGGACCAGTTCCTCGGCCGACCTTCCGCCCAAAAGCATCGCCAGATTCCCAAGCAGGAACTCCTGGGGGTAGGTGTGCTTTTCATCCATGGGCAGCTGCTGCGTCAGGCCGAGGGCCCGACCTCGGGGGATAATGGTCACCTTGTGAATCGGGTCACTCCCGGGGATGAGTTTGGCCACCAGAACATGACCGGCCTCATGGTAGGCGGTGTTGCGCTTCTCCTCGTCAGAGATGATCATGCTCCGCCTTTCTTTGCCCATCAAGACCTTGTCCTTGGCCTCCTCAAAATCGCTCATGTCAACTTTTTCCTTGCTCTCGCGGGCAGCCAGTAAGGCGGCTTCATTGACCAGATTCTCGATATCCGCTCCGCAAAAACCCGGCATTCCACGAGCGAGGACGGAACGATCCACGTCATCGGCCAAAGGGATACGGCGGGTATGCACTTCGAGGATTTTTTCCCGGCCCTTGATGTCGGGCACGGGCACGACTACCTGCCGGTCGAAACGCCCGGGCCTCAAAAGGGCCGGGTCCAGGACATCAGGCCGGTTCGTGGCAGAAATCAGGATAACCCCTTCACTAGACTCAAAACCATCCATCTCGACCAGAAGCTGGTTCAGGGTCTGTTCGCGTTCGTCATGACCGCCGCCCAGGCCAGCCCCGCGGTGGCGGCCCACAGCGTCTAACTCATCAATGAAAATGATGCACGGAGCACTCTTTTTACCCTGGACAAAGAGGTCCCGGACGCGGGAAGCGCCCACTCCGACGAACATTTCCACGAAATCGGAACCGCTGATGGAAAAAAACGGCACCTCGGCCTCACCGGCGATGGCACGCGCGAGCAAGGTCTTACCCGTGCCCGGCGAGCCCATGAGCAGGACCCCTTTAGGAATGCGGCCTCCCAGGCGAGTGAACCTCTTCGGGTCTCTCAGGAATTCAATAATCTCCTCCAGCTCCTCTTTAGCCTCCTCGATCCCGGCCACGTCATCAAAAGTGACCTTATGAAATTGATCGGTTTGGAGTTGCGCTCTGCTTTTGCCAAAGGAGAGAGGCCCCTTTCCAGCCCCGCCTTGCATCTGGCGCATAAAGAATATCCAAACGCCGATGAGGAGGAGCATGGGAAACCAGGATATGAGGATCGTCATATACCAGGGCGAATCGTCTGCTGGCTCGGCTGAAATTTTGATATTCTTTGCCCGCAGCGTTTTTATCAGATCCGGATCATTCGGGACGTAGCTCGTGAATTTTTGGCCGTCAATCCGATTGCCAGTGATTTCATTGCCTTTGATAATCACTTCGGAGACCTCGCCTTGCTGAATGGAGGTCATGAGTTCGCTGTATGCGACCAGATTAGAGGTCGGCTGGCGGTTGTTGAACAAATTGAAAAGCAGGATCATCATCAGACTGATGACCAGCCACAAAGCTAGATTTTTATAGAAAGGACTCAAAAATTTTTCTCCCAGGGTCAACCCTTATACACGGGGTTGTCAGCTCAGTCAACTTTCTTTGTTTACAGCATTAAATTATATTTCGATTCTTGAAAATATTCAAGATAAATACGTTTTTAAGTCAAAGCGGCCTTCTTAAGGGTAAGCACCACTGCCTGCCTGGTCTCAGTTCCCGCACGGACCCTCTCGGCGATCCTTAAGCCCCCAACCCAGACAATACCCTCCTGATCAAGGACCAAGGGTGTTCTGGGCCGCAGACGGGCCGGAACCTTGGCGTCAATGAAAAAATCATGTAACTTCTTACGGCCCTTCATCCCTAAAGGCTGAAAACGGTCCCCTGGACGCTGGTTCCGGACCAGCAGGGGCAGTGCCAGTCGGTTTAAATCCATTACTGCCTGAAAAGGGCCGAGATTCCGCGGCTCTGAATGTTGAAACTCATTAGAGATATCCGCTCGCAATTCAAGACCGAGCTCTTTAAGATGAACCAGGCCTGGAAGAACCAGGGGATACTCAAAAGAGACATCAGCCTCACGTGGAGGCGTGCCTAAAAAAAGATATTCCCCTTGGACCCAGGCTCGAAGCCCTGCTGGAAGATCCAGACCCCGGTCCGTGCCTGAAGATGCCAGTTCCAAAACGTCCTCCACATGAGCCATTGTCAGGGCCTGAGTCTGCCCGGTTAAACACCGCACCCCTTCTCGAACCAGGCGACGCCCCAACGCCCGGTTTAAACCGGTCAGCTGTCCGGCCAGCAGCCGAATTGCCTCTTCCCCCTTCTCCCAACCCACACCTGGTTTTAACCCGACCAGGATTTCCTCCCAGGCCGATTCTTCTGCTTGAATAAGCCGGGCCGTTCGGACTAACGCGGCTTTAACGGCCGGATTATAATCCTGAGCCATACGGGGGAGAAGATCGTGACGAACCCGGTTCCGGGTAAAGCTCAAGCTCCTGTTACTGCTGTCCTCAACCCAGCTCAGGCCTTTGGCCTTTAGATAATCCAGAAGCTCTTCCTTCCAAAAAGTCAATAATGGCCGCAGGATATGTCCCTGCCGGACTGGAGGGATACCAGCCAGGCCCTGAGGACCAGCGCCTCGCATCAGGTTCAGGAGAAGGACCTCTGCGTTGTCATCGGCCGTGTGGCCGGTGGCGATATAATCTGCATTCCGCTCATGCCGAACCCGCTCCAGGAAGCGGTAACGGGCTTTACGCGCCGCCTCTTCCACAGAAAGCGATTCGGCCCGGGCCAGAGCCTGGCAGTCTGCCTTGGCCCAGATGAAAGGCGCGTCCAGCTCCTGAGCCATGCTTTCAGCTGCTTTTCGGTCCCTCTGGCTTTCGGAACCTCTGAGGCCATGGTCCAGATGAGCCGTGATCAATTCAATACCGAGCGCACCTGATACGGCCCGCAAGAGAGTTAGCAGGGCGGTTGAATCTGCACCCCCAGAGAATGCCACCACCAGCCTTTGACCTGGCTGAGGTTTAACCAGGGCCAAAAAAGCTTCGCAAAAACGAGCCTCCAGGGCTTGAGTAATGGTATCTTCCTTTGAACTAACCGGGCTCATATTTATAAACTATATTTGTTTCAAGCGGTTAAGACAAGAGATTTAATAAGTGTATTTGCTTTTAGCCTGACGGGGTGATAAAATAAAGTTCACAGTTTGAAAAAGAAATTTGGGATTCAATATAAAGAACGACCCAAAGGAGCTTTAAATTCAATGAGTCCTGAAAATTTACAGAGCGATCTGAGTATCGCGGCTGAAGAAGCATATTCTGACGGCGAAATCATCTTTCAAGAAGGCAGTTCCGGGGACTGGATTTACACCATCCTCTCTGGCAAGGTGGAAATATATAAAGTCATCGGTGGCAAGAAGATCGTGGTTGATATTCTCCAACCTGGTGATATCTTTGGTGAAGTCAGCTTCGTTGACAGGAAGCCCCGCTCTGCCTCGGCCAAAGCCGCGGGCGAGGTCAAATTGGGAGTCTATGACCGGGATTTTCTGATTCAGGAATACAACAAGCTGCCCAGCGACTTTCGACGTGTTTTTGACTTTATGGCCCGACGTTTGCGCAAAATGACCAACGTGGCCGCTAATCTGGCCGGTCGGAAAACAGAACGGGTGGAGCAGACAATCGAGGTTCATTACAAGAGCGCCGATGAATTTTATAAAGCCTACTCAAAAAACATCGGCGGTGGCGGCCTCTTCCTCAAGATCAATAACCTGCTGCAAGTTGGAACCGAGGTGAATCTCAAATTTACCCTGCCAGGGGATGATCTGCCTTTCAATACTGCCGGTAAGGTTGTTTGGCTGAAAGAGACTGAGGAAAAAGGGATGGGCATCCAATTTACTAACCTCAGCACCCAGGATCAGATTCGGCTAAACGCTTTCCTGCGCCAGCACATCAAAGATTAGTCCTGATGAGTGAACCGCTCATATGTCCTCATTGTCAGGGTATGGTCCAGCGCTATCGCAGCCCAGCCCTGACAGTGGATATTATCATCGAGATCGAGGGTCAAGGCATTGTGCTTATCGAACGCTTGAACCCGCCCTTGGGCTGGGCTCTGCCTGGCGGATATGTTGATTATGGGGAAACGCTGGAGCAGGCGGCCTGCCGGGAGGCCCTGGAAGAAACCAGTCTCGAGGTGGAGGAGCTTCGTCAATTTCGGGCCTACTCAGATCCGAACCGTGATCCGAGGCAGCATTCTGTGACCCATGTTTTTTTAGCCAAGGCTCGAGGCATCCCCAGAGGCAGAGATGACGCTCGCCGGGCCGAGGTTTTCTGGGCCACGAGGCTGCCAGCGCCCCTGGCGTTTGACCATGCAAAAATCATTAATGATTATTTTGAGTTTACGGCCTCGAAAGGCTGCGAGCTGGCTTCAAAAGGGGGAGAATGATGATGGAGGAGAAAATTAATCCAGAGGAGCAGAAGCTCCTTCTCAAACTGGCCAGATCATTCATTGAAGGCAGGCTTAAGGGTGGCGTAACGCCTCCGGAAATTCAGCCCATACCACCCTTCTCCACACCTTGCGGCGCCTTTGTCACCCTACGCAAGGCCGGTCAACTCCGGGGCTGCATTGGGACCTTCTCGGCGCAAAATTCCCTAAGTAAAACTGTCGAGGAGATGGCCCTGGCCGCGGCGTTTCAGGATCCGCGGTTCCCGCCGCTCAGGCCGGATGAACTCCAGGAGATTGATCTGGAAATCTCAGCTCTGTCACCCATGCGTGAGGTGGAAAGCGTTGATGAGATCGAGGTCGGCCGCGACGGGATTTACATTACCCAGGGGCCTTACAGCGGGGTGCTCCTCCCTCAGGTCGCCACGGAAAATAACTGGGACAAACAGACTTTTTTAGAACAAACCTGTTTGAAAGCCGGTCTGGACCGAGATTGCTGGCGCTCAAAGGAGACGCAGATATTTATTTTTTCAGCCCAGGTTTTTGGTGAATAAAGTCTTGGGTCCATCGTTTCTGTTTGACGGAAACGAGGTGATGTTTAATTTTTAGTTTTTGTTTTGTTTGAATTTTTCTTTCAAACGCGCGTTAACGACTTCAGGCACCAGGCCTTCAATGTTGCCGCCAAAAGAGGCCGCTTCTTTTATAATGGCCGAGCTGATATAAAACCATCTGTAATCGGTCATCATAAAGATTGACTGGATGTCCCGATTAAGGCGCCGGTTCATCAGAGCCAATTGAAACTCGAACTCGAAGTCAGACAGGGCCCTGATTCCCCGCAAGATAATGTTTGAACCCCGACTTTTGACATAATCAACAGTCAGCCCTTCAAAGGTGTCCACTTCAACGTGGTTATCATTATTTAAGGCTTCACGGATCATTTCCACCCGTTCGTTGACACTGAAAAGCGCATCCTTCCCAGGATTGACGGCCACGGCGATGATGATTTTATCGAAGATCTGAAGGCTTCTGCGTATCAGGCTCAAGTGTCCGTTTGTGATGGGGTCAAAAGAACCTGGGTAGATTGCAGTTTTTGACATGCTGTTCCTCCTTATGAAATATGTACAACTCTAAACACAACCCGACTTTATCCCGGGTTAATCATCCACCTAAGAACCCTTATAAACAAAAAAAACAACTTTGGTTTGACCATATATTCGCTCCTCGGTCAAGGACCAATTTTTACTGATCTGACTCAGGTCTTCCTTGCGCCAGTATTCGGCCACCACCAGGGTATCGGGGGAGGCGAGCCTGAACCGAACCATCATGCTCAAGGCTCGCTGGATCAAATCCTCGCAGTATGGTGGGTCCATAAAAACCAGGTCAAATTGTTTGGCTTCATTTTTAAGAGGTCCCGGCCCTCGATTAAGGTCAATCTTCAGGATCCGTGTTGATTCTTTCAACCCCAATGCGTCAATATTGCGGTTAATAGCGGCCAGAGCTTCGGGCCGTTTGTCCACAAAGACCGCCCTGATCGCGCCCCGGCTCATAGCCTCAAGGCCTAGAGCGCCTGTTCCGGCAAAAAGATCCAGGACTTTGCGTCCTTCCACCCCAGGGCCCAGGATATTAAAGATCGCTTCCCGGACGCGGTCAGCCGTGGGCCTGACGGCCAGCCCGCGCGGAACGATGAGGCGGCGTCCCCGGTACTTTCCCCCGATTATGCGCATGGGCTCCTTAACAAGAGAAAGCGTCTCAATTTTTCATTTCGAGTCTGGAACTGAGACTGCCAGCGGTGCTGCCTTATTTTTTCATTTCAGGAAGATGTATCTCTGAGTCAAGGCGCCCGCTCAAGACAGGCCGCTGATTACCTTGGAGGCGGTTCCCACGGCCCTAAAGGCTTCGATATATTCTCTGGCCGTCTGAAAGGCCTTCTCGACAATCTGGCTTTTAGCCTCCTGTGGAATTGAATCAATCTTGTTTTTAAAGGGCTTGGTAGCCTCTTTGATGTTCTTGCCAGCCTCAGCCGCCCATTCTTTCATTTCAGTCATTAAATCGGGTGGCAGGAATTCATAAACGACATTCTGCCAGTGGGTGCCTACATTACCCTTGCGAATGCCATAGTCGGCAAAACGGCCCACCAAATGCAGCGGGGTGCCTGTGATACCGTGCTGAGCGATGACGTAACCATATTCTTTAATCGCTTCGTAGATCTCAGCTGTCCGGTTCAGGTCAATGGATACCGGTTCGCCGTCAAGGTAGTTCCCGTGTTTGGAACCGTTGTTAATAGCCAGCAGATTGGCTGAGATATTGTTCGCCTTCAATCCGGAAACGAATTCAACCGCTTCGTCAACCGAGGTAACGGTCCCCTCGGAACCGGCCGACTTGATTTCACCCACTTCCACTTCCAGTCCGAGGCCAGCCTCCAGGATGGGCTGTGCCAGTGAGCTAGTGATGCGAATATTATCCGGGATTTCATTGAAGGAGGCGTCAATGGCATAGCTGCTGTAACCGGCCTCCAACTCGGCTTTGATCAAGGCCCGGGCCGCTGCTATTTCCTCCTCGCTGGTGTTCTTAACCGTGATATGGTCTCCATGAATGAAAAAAGGCCGGGTGAAATTACCGGCTTCAGCATATTCGACGATCGTCTCAAAGTAAATCTGAGGCGTCTGCCCGGTATACCCGCCGTCAATGTGCCCTTCGCTCTTAGCCAGCTCAAAGGCGACCACGGCGTCCAGTTCTTCAGCCGCCCGCATGATTCCGGGAATGGCATGACGAATGCGGGTATTGCAGGCCATGATGATGACTTTTTCTTCCCTGAGGACGTTTAAAATATCTCTGGAGTTGAGCAGGCAAACCCTGCTCGAAGGACCGAGTTTATCCAGCACGTTCAGCGGTCGCTTGGCCAGGAGACTCTCGGGAACGGTAAGCGGCATGATTAATTCCTCCTTCTGGTGATTCTTCTTGACTTCTAGCCGGGCGGATCGTTCGAGTCCGGCCGGCTAGCTAACCTTAAGAAGTCCCTTTTCGATCAAGACTTCTCCGATCTGAATGGTGTTGAGGGCAGCGCCCTTACGGACGTTGTCAGAGACGATCCACATGATAATGCCTCGGTCACAGGAGATATCCTCCCGAATACGACCGACAAAGGTGTCGTCCTTACCTGCGGCCTCCGAGGCCAGAGGATAATCATTCTTGGACGGATCGTCAATTACGGTCAGGCCAGGGGCCTTTTTCATGAGACGCCGCACCTCTTCCGGGGTTATTTTTTCCTGTGTTTCGATCCAAACCGCTTCGGAGTGGCTGTAAAAGACAGGCACCCGGACCGTTGTGGCTGAGATCATGATCGAATCATCACCCATGATTTTTCTGGTCTCGTTGACCATCTTCATTTCTTCCTTGGTATAGTCATTATCCAGAAAGACGTCAATATGAGGCAAACAGTTGAAAGCGATCCGGTGCGGGTAAACCTTTTTCTTCATCTCAGCGCCGCTGAGGAGGGCCCTGGTCTGATCGGCCAGTTCTTCAACCGCCTTCTGTCCGGTCCCGGATACGGCCTGGTAAGTTGAAACCACGATCCGTCTGATACCGACCGCGTCGTAAATTGGCTTAAGGGCTACGACCATCTGAATCGTGGAACAGTTGGGGTTGGCAATGATCCCGGGATGGCCTTTCAAGGCCCTGGGATTGACTTCGGGCACAACCAGTGGTATATGCGGCTCCATGCGAAAGGCCGAAGAATTATCAACGACCACGCATCCTGACTTTACGGCGTGAGGCGCAAACTCCTTGCTCACTGAAGCCCCAGCGGAAAAGAGGGCCAGATCACAGCCTTTAAAGGAATCTTTATCCAGAACTTCGACTGGAATATCCTTGTTGCAAAATTCGACCGTGCGACCGAGGGAACGTGATGACGCCAGCGGTTTGAGATTTTCCACTGGGAAATCCCGCTCGGCCAGGATTTTTACCATTTCCCGACCCACGGCCCCTGTGGCGCCTGCCACGGCGACGTTATATTTTTTACTCATTGCTTTCTCCCGGAATACCTTATTTTCTGCCTTCCTCTATGGTCTTTTCAATCCTGACTCAAGAGGTATTTTACCACTAGGTCACCGACTTCAGAGGTGGTGTGTCCCATGCGACCTGCGCCCAAATTTTTAACGTCACTTGCCAGGACCGCTTTGATCGCTTCTTCAATACCCTGTGCGGCCTCGGTCTGTCCCAGTTCAGCCAGCATCATCTGTCCGGCGGCAATGGCGGCCAGCGGGTTTATGAGGTTCTGCCCGGCGTATTTAGGCGCCGAGCCGCCAATGGGTTCGAACATGGAAACCCGGCCTGGATGAATGTTCCCGCCGGCGGCGATACCCATTCCGCCCTGGATCATGGCCCCCAGATCGGTGATGATGTCCCCGAACATATTGTCCGTCACGATAACGTCAAACCATTCCGGGTTTTTAACCATCCACATGCAGATGGCGTCCACATGGGCATAATCTGTTTCCACTTCCGGGAACCCGGCGGCCAGCTCATCAAAGGTCCGCTGCCACAGATCAAAGGCAAAGGTCAGCACGTTTGTTTTCCCGCACAGGGTCAACTTCTTTCTCTGGCTCCTGTCCCGCGCATACTTAAAGGCGTACTTAAGGCAGCGCTCCACCCCGAATCGGGTGTTGATTGATTCCTGGATAGCCACCTCCTGGGGGGTGCCTTTTTTCAAAAAACCGCCCCCTCCAGCGTAAAGGCCTTCCGTGTTTTCCCTGACAACCACGAAATTGATGTCTTCCGGTCCCTTATCCGCCAGCGGGGTGGCGACTCCCGGGTACAGCTTCACCGGCCGCAGGTTGATATACAGGTCCAGTTCAAAGCGCAGGTGGAGCAGGATACCTTTTTCCAGGATGCCCGGTTTAACCTCCGGATGGCCGATGGCGCCCAGATAGATGGCGTCTTGATCCTTGAGCTCGGAAAGAACGTTATCGGGCAGGAGATCGCCCGTGGCCAGGTAACGTGCTCCGCCCAGATCATAATCCTCCAGATTGAGCGTAAATCCATACTTGTCAGCAGCGGCAGTTAAAACCTTGCAGCCTTCTCGAATGACTTCCGGTCCGGTCCCGTCACCAGGCACCATGCCGATATCATAGGTTAAGCTCATAACAAATCAACCTCAGAGTCGTTTTTGTTTTTTTAATATATACGGTATCAGACCGCCGTCAGCCACCAGTTCGAGCATAAACTCCGGAATGGGTTGAAAGGCAAACCCCTTTCCCTGACTTAAATTCTTAACCCAACCGGCTTCTAAATCAACCTCAATCTCCTCGCCGGGAGAGAAATTTCCGGCCGCTTCAGCACATTCAATCAAAATAAGCCCGATGTTAAAGGCGTTGCGATAAAAGATACGGGCAAAGTACTGAGCCATGACACAGCTCACTCCCGAGGCTTTGATGGCCATCGGGGCCTGCTCCCGTGAAGACCCGCAACCAAAATTTTTCCCGGCCACAATGACATCCCCAGGCTTGACCCCCTTGGCAAAGGCCGGATCAATATCCTCCATACAATGCCCAACCAGTTCGGTCACATCCGTGGTGTTGAGGTAGCGGGCCGGGATAATGACGTCTGTATCCACATTATCGCCAAAGACAAAGGTGCGGCCGGTGTATTTCATTTACCCCTCCTATAAATCGTCCGGGCTAATAATGCGACCGGCCACGGCTGACGCGGCCGCGACCGCGGGATTGGCCAGAAAGACCTCGCTTTTTTGATGGCCCATTCGTCCGATAAAATTTCGGTTGGTCGTGGACACGGCCCGCTCTCCCTCGGCCAGGACTCCCATATACCCACCCAGGCAAGGCCCGCAGGTCGGGGGACTGATAACCGCCCCGGCGGAGAGAAATATCTCCAGGAGACCCTCTTTAAGGGCCGTACGATAGATGGTCGGCGTAACCGGAATAATGATCAGACGCACGCCGGGGGCGACATGGCGGCCTTTGAGCACCTCGGAGGCGAGACGAAGGTCTTCGATGCGGCCATTGGTACAGGACCCGATCACAGCCTGGTCAATGGACACGTCTTTCAACCTTGAAACGCCGACCACGTTTCCCGGCGAATAAGGCCTGGCCACCTGAGGTTCCAGCCCGCTGATCTCATACTCCCGAACCTCAATGTAGTTTGCGTCAGCATCGCTCTGATAGAAGGTATACTTACGTTTGGCCCTGGACTCGACATACTCTCGGGTGATTTCGTCCGGGGCAATGATCCCGTTCTTGGCCCCGGCTTCGACGGCCATGTTGGCCATAGTCAGCCGGCCCTCTAAGGAAAGGGCTTCAATGGTCGGGCCGCAGAATTCCATGGCCCGGTACCGCGCCCCGTCCACGCCGATATCGCCGATGGTCATCAGGATAAGGTCCTTGCCTCCGACCCATTTCAAAAGTGCGCCTCGGTAAATGAACTTCATTGACTGCGGCACCTTGAGCCAGGTCTGGCCGGTAATGAAAATACCAGCCGCATCCGTACTGCCCATTCCCGTGGCCATGGCCCCCAGGCCGCCGTAAGTGCAGGTATGGCTGTCCGCACCGACGACCAGATCACCGGGCAGGACCAGCCCCTGCTCAGGTAACAGGGCATGTTCGACTCCCATGCGGTCCAGCTCGAAGAAATGCTCGATTCCCTGCTCCAAGGCGAACTCCCGCACCTGCTTGACCATCTGGGCGGACTTGATGTCCTTGTTCGGGACAAAGTGATCAGGAACGAGCACGATCTTGTCCGGATCAAAGACCCTGGTAAACCCGGCCTCCTTAAAAACATCAATAGCCAGCGGCGCGGTGATATCGTTGGCCAAAACCAGATCAACCTCAACCTCGACCATCTGGCCGGGATGTATTTCTTCCACACCGGCGTGAGCCGCGATTATTTTTTCTGTAATCGTTGAACTCATAGATGCTGCCCCAGATCAATAAAGCGACCGGTATGGATTCTGCCTCATGGATTCCAGGCGGTTCAGGCCGGTGATGTACGCCTTGGCGCTGGCGATGATGATGTCCGGGTCGGATCCCTGTCCCAGTGCCACCCGGCCGTTTTCCTGGAGGCGCACGGTCACCTCGCCCTGAGCATCGGTCCCTCCGGTTAGACTGCTGATGCTGAAATGGATAAGCTTGCTCTGGGTTCCGGTCATTTTAGCGATGGTGTTATAGGTAGCGTCAATAGGCCCGGTGCCAAAACCCGCTCCCACCACCTGCTCGCCGTTGATTTCAATGGCCACCGTGGCCGTAGGACGGACAGTCGTGCCGGCGCTGACATTCAGATACACGAGCTTGTATTTCTCCGGGATTCGGACCAGTTCATCGGCCACGATAGCTTCGATGTCCTCATCAAAGACCTCTTTCTTCTTATCCGCCACCTCCTTGAACCGCCTGAAGAGGCGATTGAGGTCTTCAGCAGAAACCTTATAACCCAGGCTTTCCAGCTTATCCCTGAAGGCGTGGCGGCCTGAGGTTTTCCCGAGCACCAGCTTGCTTTTCTTGACGCCGATGTCCTGAGGCCGCATGATTTCGTATGTTACGGCTTCCTTGAGGACTCCATCCTGATGAATGCCTGATTCATGGGCAAAGGCGTTGGCCCCAATAATGGCCTTGTTGGACTGGACGGCCAGACCGGTGATCGTGCTGACCAGACGACTGGTGGCATAGATTTCAGCGGCATTAACGCGGGTATCGAGCCCGAGTAAGTCTGTTCGGGTCTTAAGGAGCATCACCACCTCCTCAAGAGCAGTATTGCCAGCCCTTTCGCCGATGCCATTGATTGTTACCTCGACCTGACGGGCGCCATTGAGTATAGCCGCCAGGGAGTTTGCCGTAGCCAGACCCAGATCGTTATGACAGTGAATGCTGATTATCGCCTTATCAATGTACGGTACGTTGTCGAAGAGATGCCTGATCAGGCCGCCGAACTCAGAAGGGATGGCATACCCGACCGTGTCCGGGATGTTGATGGTTGTTGCGCCGGCGTCAATGGTCGCCTCGACCACCTGAACCAGGTAGTCCCGGTCGGTCCGGGAAGCGTCCATGGGTGAAAATTCAACGTTTGAAGTATGCTTGGAGGCTTGCCGGACTCCGGCCACGGCCATCTCAAGGACTTGTTCCCTGGTCATCTGAAGCTGGTATTTGAGATGGATGTCCGAAGTGGATAAAAAGACATGCAGCCGAGGATCCTCAGCCATGGCAATAGCCTCCCAGGAAACCTCAATGTCCTTCTCAACGGGCCTGGTCAGGGCGGTGATCTGGCAGTCTCTGATCTCTTTGGCCATAAGGCTCACGGCTTCAAAGTCTCCCTGCGATGTCATGGGGAAGCCAGCCTCAATCACATCCACCTGTAACTTGGCCAGGGCCCGGGCCACCCTCAGCTTTTGGCTGACGTTCATGCTGGCGCCCGGTGATTGCTCTCCGTCGCGTAATGTGGTGTCAAAAATAATTACTCGATCAGCCATCCTTACCTCCAGTTAAACGAGTGTAATTATTACCCCAGCGTTACGAGGTCGGTCAAGCACTTTGGGGTTAAATCCTCCAACCGATCCTCTTCCCAGGAGATGGACTCTCACTATCGTAAGGAAAGAGCCACCTCACTCCAATCGCTTTAAGGCCGCTTTCAGAACTCCAGGTCCAGAAAAATCTCGGATCGAACGCGCCTCAAAAGATAAACCCATAAAAAAACCCCGCCTTGGTGGCGGGGTCTTTAATGCGCTAAGGTCTAGCTAAACGTGACTATAAACCACCCCGCCCCTGACAGCCGGTAAGGCCCAGAAGTAAAAGCAGGGATAATTTCAAGCCACGCTTCATTTTCAGTTCACTCCTAAAAAGCTGTTTATAAATAAACTATATTGATAGGTTATGTCAAGTTAAATTTTACCTTTTCCAAATTAAGGTGGTTGATGGGCCAAGGGAGAGTTTAATATTAATCATTCCTTGACTGGAAATTATGGATTCATCCAGTCTAGCCTGAGACCGCCTCGGTTGACTTATGATTCGCAAGCCTGATACCCTATGAGATCATTAATCGAGAAGGGATGATCCAATATGAAGAGCAAGGTATATGCGTGCGATATGCGGGCCGGGTACCGGGAAAACATGTTTGAAAAACTCGGCCGGCTTCTCGATGCTGTCGGATTAAGCCAGGGAATAAGGGCCCGGGACCTGGTTGCAATAAAATTACATTTCGGAGAAAAAGGCAACACCGGTTTTGTGAGGCCGGTTTTCGTGCGCCAGGTGGTAGATAAAATCAAATCCTTGCAGGCCCAGCCTTTCCTGACAGACGCCAATACCCTCTATGGCGGCGTTCGGAACGATTCGGCGCACCACCTTATAACTGCTATTGAAAATGGATTTGCCTTCTCCGTAATCCAGGCCCCGCTAATCATCGCCGACGGCCTGAAAGGCACCGCGGCCACCGAGGTCAAGATCAACCTGGAACGTATCCAGAGAGCCTATATCGCCACTGATATCGTTGAAGCTGACGCCCTGGTCAGTCTGGCCCACTTCAAAGGACATGAGCTGACAGGGTTTGGAGGAACGCTCAAAAACTTAGGCATGGGCTGCGCGGCGCGGCGAGGCAAGCTGGCCCAGCACTCCAACCTGTCGCCCAAGGTCAAATCCAAAAACTGTGACGCCTGCGGGGACTGTGTCGAGGCTTGCGCCCAGTCAGCCATCTCCATAATTGAAATAGAGAAAAGAAAAAAAGCCCGTATCAATCCTGAGAAATGCATTGGCTGCGGAGAATGCATCCTGGTGTGTCCGAACGATGCCATTCGGGTTCAATGGAACAAATCAATCCCTGAATTCATGGAGAAGATGGCGGAATACGCCGCGGCCGTCCTGAAAAATAAGAAAGGGAAGGCCTTTCTGCTCAACTTCCTGACCCAAATCTCGCCTGCCTGCGACTGTACGCCCCACACCGACGCCTCAATCGTGCGCGATGTGGGTATCCTGGCTTCCACGGACCCCGTGGCCATTGATCAGGCCTCTGTGGACCTGGTCAACCAGGAGCCCGGGCTTCCTGGAGCCTGCCCCGCCCAAGGAATTAAACCGGGTCAGGACAAATTCCGTGCGCTTTATCCCAAGGTGGACTGGTCAATTCAGCTAGAGTACGGCCAGAAGATCGGACTAGGCTCCCGAGACTACGATCTCGAGTGGCTTAAAACGAAATAGGCGCTTAAGGCTAAAACGTATGAGGCATTGATAGGTAAGTGTCGCTTTTAATAACACGGGCAAGCAATCTGGAAAGCGGGCCTGCATTAATAACATCTCCACCATCATTCAAGTGATCAGCTACCGAAATCAGGGCGTCTTCTCAACCCCATAATAACAAAGGAATCAGGCCCAGCAGGCCGATAAAAGCCACGGCAATCAATAAAAGAAGGATAAATGGCAGAAATAAAATAGCGAATAAGACCCGGAGGACCCCGATACCATGAGCCTGGCTCAGGCCAATAACCTGAAGGACGATCATCCAGATACCGGACACCAGGCCGCCGATGATCGGAACGATGTTAAAAATATAGCCGGCCATAACATAGGACAGGACGCGAAAGGTGGCTTCAAAACCGCTTTTATTGCCCCAGACAAGGATCAGCAAGAAATGGGTGAATAAGGAGTAAATAAAGAGACCGATTACGACCATAAAAGGCACCGAGGCCAAAAGAATAAATACCTGTCCTAATCGGAAGGATGATAAAGGGCCGAGGTCGCTCATGGAAGAGCCGAACATTAAGGGCATCCACTCTCCCAGCCCGGAACCCCCTCTGGTAAGGCC
Organism: Deltaproteobacteria bacterium; assembly: GCA_019308995.1. Taxonomy (NCBI): domain Bacteria; kingdom Pseudomonadati; phylum Myxococcota; class Myxococcia; species Deltaproteobacteria bacterium. Next base: position 122,383 of record JAFDHD010000002.1, read on the forward strand.
CCACAGGAGAGGCCAGAAGATGGAAAAACACAGGCCGATGGAACCAACCAACACGGCGAAGACCAGGGGAGACATTATGCCGCCCCTGATAGGCATCCGGGCAAAAAACTCTCCCGGTTGAAAAAGAACCATCCGGACTGTAATGAAAAAATCAGCGAAAAAACCGCCCTGCCGGCCCTCCCAGGGAATGTTGATCCAGGACGCAGCGGCTTGACCGGCCTCCTCGACACCTGGCATTACGACCGGTGCGCCTCTCTCCGGTTCCATTTGCTCCACCGGCGAAGCCTGCTCCTCAAAAGCAAACGTCTCTGAA
>JAFDHD010000003.1 GCA_019308995.1 Deltaproteobacteria bacterium
GAAATCTAATGCCCGCCTCATCCTTGGCTATGTATAAAGAAAGGCGTCTTTCCTTTCTTGAGATCAACGGCAGGCAGACTATTTGAATACATTGAAGTCAATCCCGCGTTGACGTCCCCGCTCCTCGAACCAGCTTGCCTCATTCTCAGGGGGAGACACCAGCTCTTCCGGGGTCTTGTGAATCAGTTCAATGGCCTCGGAAGGACAGGTGCTTACACAAAGACCGCAGCCGATGCATTTTTCACGGATGACTTCGTAGTAATCCTTTCTTTCTACAATAGCGTTCACCTGGCAGCGTTCATCGGCGCAGGTGCCGCAGGCGGTGCATTCGTCCGGGTCTATCCTGGCGTAATAGTGAGAATTAACGACGTCTGACGCATTGATCCCCAATTTAGTGATGCCATTTAAAACGCCGCAACAGCACCCGCAGCAGTTGCAGATATAAAACAGGCCAGTCTGCATATTGTGGGTTAGGTGCACGAGTCCGGCCTCTTCGGCTTGATTAAGAATGGCGTAGGCTTCCTCCCTGGAGATAACGCGGCGGCCTTTGCCTGGATCATCGAAAATCCCTGGCACCGGAGCGAAGCCCATGCAGACATTGATGGGATTATCACAGCCCTGTCCCAGCATATGCTTTTCTTTTTTACAGATACATTCTTGAACAAAAAAGGATTTACTGTTTTCAATGAGATTGGAAACCTGCTCATATGGCAGGGCCTCCTGTTTGTTGGGAATCTCTTTTTCGATGGGTATAATCTGGAATTGCTGCGGCTGGTTCTTGAAGAACTGTGGACCAAAGATAGGGTAGTACTCCTCGTTCAGCTCCACAAGCTCCTGGTCAAGGTGAGGAAGCTGCATCTCAAAAATTCCAAAAAGCCAAGGCAGCATCTTGTAAAGCTTGACATCACCCAACGTGAGTCCCCAGAGCTGTCCTCGATCCACCATTGAAGATAATATCTTATCCAACCCCTCCAGGGGACGGCCCGTGCGTTCGGCGATCTGCTCTGCGGTCTCAAAGGTCAACCTCATGTCGCAAAAGAGATCGGCTGCCTCAGGGGTAAAAATTTTCTTCAGCAGCTTGATCTCTATGCCGCTTTCAGTGGAAGGGAAACCGTTTGGAAGAGTATCGAGGACCTTGGCCAGCTTGTGATAAACTTCGTCATTCATGATTTATTACCTTTCTTTATTTGAGGGTTATTAAATTAAATTTTTTTCTTTATCCTTCAGTTTTCAAACATATAAATAAATTGCAAATGATGTGTCCGAGACATCAGGGCCTGGGGCCAAATAGTCACTATTTTCTCAAGGAAATTCATTAATGGCGTTTCTTTGGAGGATACTTCATGACCATCTGCCAGGGGTCAATGGCACTGGAATCTAAATTGTTGCTTCAAGGATATAAAGAAAATTAGAAAAAACGACGTCTCTTGTCAAGCCTATTTAAGTTCACACCCGAAGCTCTCTAGAAAAAGAAGAGTCAGCGGCGGCTGACATTTATATGGAAATTCTTCCGAAGACTTGGCCTAGAGCGAACAATAAGACATTGCCTGCAACGGACTTTTCGGCCAGGACCGTTTTTGCCTTGACCTGATATTATTGGCCGATCCTTGAGCGGGGCCGCTAACAGAGAGTCATGGCTGAAATGTTAAATCAAAGGCTGAGTATTGTCCGAATTTTAAAAAGAAATTGATTTTCAAGATGGATTTTGGGAGAATAGGTCATTATATAAGGTCATAGAAGGTAAACTTATGCTGGAAAATGTATATACAAAATTAGCCTCCCACATGTCTGGCCTAGCCATCGGCCCTCCGAATAATGACTATCTCGTAAAGATTCTTCAGGAGAGCCTGAGTCCAGAAGAGGCCGAGATCCTCCTGACCTTACCGACCGGGATCCCGCCTTTCGAGCCGGTTGCTTTAAACGAAATTACCATGCATATAGACTGCTCTGAGCATGAATTGAAGTTAATTCTGGATAAACTTGCAGCTCAGGGGATGCTGTTCAAAGGTAATGACGGCCACGGTAAAAAAGGATACGCCCTGCACCAGTTCGGTTATGGAATGCCGCAGGCCATTTTTTGGCCAAACGAGGACACGGTATATGCCCGCAAGATGGCGGAGCTTAGCATGAAACATTCAAGTCCGGAAGTCCTCATTCAGGCCTTCGGAGGCCCTGATTCCAAGGTCTACCGCTGGATTCCTATAAACAAGAGCGTTGAATTCAACAAGCAGTCAGTATTACCTTACGCCAGCCTGGAGACAGTAATTGCGAAAACCACAGCTATCGCGGTTGTTAATTGCAATTGCAGAGTCATGTCCCGCCTCAAGGGTCGCGCTCCCTGCAAATACCCTCTCGACGTATGCATGAAATACGACGACCTGGCACAGTACGTTATTGATGTCGGAATCGGACGCCTGGTTTCTAAAGACGAAGCAATGGCCATCAACCTCAAGGCTGAGGAAGCCGGATGTGTTCACTTTGCTGACAACGTCATGGAGGGAGAAATCAAGCATGCTTGTAATTGCTGTCCCTGCTGCTGCTGGTCACTGGGCAATTTGAGTCGTCGCCGTATCCCTCGAGATCTGTTAATGGCCTGCCAGTTTATCCGGGCGACAGATTATGATAACTGCACTGGATGCGGGGCTTGCGTTGACGCCTGCCCCGTTAAAGCTGTTGAGATGAACGATGAGCGGCCGAACGTAGATAATGACTGGTGTATCGGCTGTGGTGTTTGCACCATGTCCTGTCCTAGTGGCGCCATCAGCATGGTCCGCCGGGAGGATATTGAAAAGCCGCTCTCAGATTTCAAGACTTTGAGTCAAAGACGTTTATTGGAGAAGGTTGAACTGTAAATAAGATCAGAATTTAAAAGCGCTACTCACCCAATATCCTGCTTTTACCTTTGAAAAAAAATGGCGGAAGTGCATGGGAATCGAACCCACCGCGGACGTTTCCAGCGCCCGCCACTGGATTTGAAGTCCAGGAGCCCCACCAGGGAACTAAGCACTTCCATATAGTAAGGTTACAATTTCAACCGACCACTGTCAATGCCCACCTACAGCTGACTTTGGATTGAATATCTTAAGGCAATGGTCTATGATAAAATCAGTCCCTGATGATAAGAATTATACTCAAAATGTTCATAATTTCTAAGCGTAAGCCATAACTCGTTTTTTGGTTCCTGGCGCTGCCCGGTCAGGTTGATTACTATGAATACTCATGGATTCAAACTTGGGAGCTTAAGCCTTGATAATCCCCTGGTTTTGGCTCCCCTGTCTGGAGCGACCAATCTTCCTTTTCGCCTCCTGGCCAAGCAGTATGGTGCGGGCCTGGTGGTGACCGAGATGATCAGCGCCGCAGGTCTGTGTCAGGGTGGAGCTAAGACAATCAGGCTCATGCAGAGTGTTCCAGAGGAGCACCCCCTGGCGGTTCAACTCTTTGGAACCAGGTCGGGATGGATGGCTCAGGCAGCGGCGCTGGTTCAGGAGGCCGGAGCGGATGTTATAGATATTAATATGGGCTGTTCGGTGCGAAAGCTTGTGCGCCATGGCGCCGGCGCGGCCTTGCTTAAGGATTTTGGTCTGATCAAGGAAATCCTGACCCAGGTCCGTCAAGCCGTGACTCTACCACTCACGGTCAAGACCCGAATCGGGTGGAAGCCAGGGGTTGGTGAAATCTTCGATCTGGTGTCCATCCTGGCTGACTGCGGCGTGGACGGGATAACTCTGCATGGCCGCTGGGCGGTCCAGGGATTTTCCGGGAAGGCGGACTGGTCCAAGATCGCTCGGCTGGTGGAGCTTTTTCCCGGCCCGGTCATCGGCAACGGTGACGTAACCTCTCCTGACCAGGTCGTTCGAATGTTAAGTCAAACCGGGTGTGCCGGTGTCATGATCGGCCGGGCCGCGCTTGGCAACCCCTGGATATTTCGTCAATCTCTGGCCCGGCTGGAAAACCGGCCGATGATGGAGCCTGATCTTAAAACTCGTTTCAGAACGGCAGGAGAGCATGCCAGGATGCTTCGGGATCACTTTGGTCTCCCGAAAGCTGTCTTTATGTTGCGCACGATTCTGATGTGGTACACTAAAGGCTTGAGGAATTCAGCGGCCTTTCGAGATCGGATCAATCAGGTCAAGGATTTTGAAGAGCTCATGAACATCCTAGACGAATATTTTGTCGAGCTCGAGGCCGGTCAGAAAATGGATGCGGAGGCCGCGGCGGGATGAAGATTAAGCTGGCCAAGACTTCGGGCTTCTGCATGGGGGTCCGCCGGGCCATGGAGATGATATTGGAGGCCCTCAACAGGCGAGAAGGCCCAATCTACTCTTACGGTCCCCTCATTCACAACTCTCAGGTCCTGGAAATGCTTGAAAATAAAGGACTCATGATCCTTGAGCCTGGCACGGACTCCCTGGCCGAGGTTAATGGTGGTTCCGTTATCATTCGAGCTCACGGCATCCCGCCCGGGGAAGCTAAAGCCCTTGAGGCCGCGGGTTTATCAATCATTGACGCCACCTGCCCTCGGGTGATTCGCGTCCAGACCATCATTCACAAGCAGGCGCAAATGGGCTATACACCCATCATCGTTGGCGACGCTGATCACCCGGAAGTGATCGGTCTGCTGGGGTATGCGGACGGAAAAGGGCATGCGGTGAAAAGCAAGGCCGAAGTCGAAACGCTTCCGGATTTCGATAAGGTGATTGTGGTCGCCCAGACCACCCAGACTAAACGACTTTTTGAGAAGGTGGTCGAGGCGGTGAAGGCCCGCTGGCCCGAGGCCTTGATCTTTACGACCATTTGTGGAGCTACACATCGTCGTCAGGAGGAGGTTCGACGCCTCGCTCATGAGGTTCAGGCCATGGTCGTGGTGGGAGGGCACAATAGCGGCAACACCGCACGCCTGGCTGAAGTCTCCCAGGCAGAGGGCCTGAAAACCATTCATCTCGAAACCGAGGACGAGCTGGATCCTGGCTGGCTGGCCAACGTGGATACAGTCGGGATTTCCGCCGGGGCCTCGACCCCCAACTGGATGATCAAACGGGTCGTCCGGGAGCTGGAGCGGGTAGCCAGCAGTCGGGAGTTATCCTTGCGCAACATTTCTCGCCGCATACTGCGCGTTCTGCTCTTAAGCAATATTTATGTGGCCTTGGGCGCAGGTTCGCTCTGTATGGCCGGGGCCTTGCTTCAGGGTCTGTCCGTCAGCCTTGAGCTTTTCGCCGTAACCTTTTTCTATGTCCACGCCATGCACATGCTCAATCTCTTCCTGGATAAGGAAGCCGGGAAATATAATGATCCGGACCGGATTCTCTTCCTGGAATCTCATAAAATTTTACTTATTAGCTTGGGCATGTTTTCCGGGCTGATTTGTCTGGTGCTGGGTTTTAAGATCAGCCTTGGTGTTTTTATCCTTTTTATGGTTACAGGCGCTGTCAGTTTTCTTTACCCCATTCGGATTATGCCTCGTTTTCTTGGGTCCTATACCAGGGTGACCAAACTGAAGGACATCCCGGCATCCAAGACCTTATCCGTCTCGGCAGGTTGGGCCTTGAGCCTCAGCCTCATACCGGCCCTGGCGCCCGGGGGAGCGGTGACCTGGTCTACGGTTTTGGTCGCTGTGGTTATCTTCCTTCTGGTCTTTATCCGGAGTTCTCTGGGTGGGATTTTTGATATCCAGGGCGACCGGATCGTAGGCCAGGAGACAATTCCCATCATTGTCGGCGAAGAAAGAACCCTGTCTCTCCTGACCGTGACGAATGGTCTCTTAATTGTGGTTCTGGTCGGAGGTTGGCTTTTGGAGTTTATGCCTTCACTGGCCTTATTTCTTCTGGCTTTACCGGCATACGCCGCCTTTTACCTGGCTTTGTACCAGCGGGAGAGGCTCGTTATTGGAACCTTTTTTGAGGCCTTGGTGGATGCCGATTTCCTCCTGGCCGGACTGGTTTCCTGGGTGTGGTGGTTAACCGGATGAGGTGAATGCAAACCTCGTTTAATCCTTTGGCGCTCGTGCAAGATCAACAGGAGGGATACAATGGATATCCATGAGTTAATTCGGTCTCGGCGCTCGGTCCGCCGCTTTCAACCAAAGCCTGTGCCTCTTGAGGTCCTGAAGAAAATGGTGGACGCAGGCCGCCTGGCCCCGTCCGGGGCGAATTTCCAGCCGCTTCGTTACCTGGTTGTAACCGAAGAAAAAAAGCGGGCCAAGATTTTTTCGACCCTCAAGTGGGCGGCTCACATTCGTCCGGATGGCGACCCGCCGCCGGGACATGAACCCGCGGCCTATATTATTCTTCTGATAGACGAGCGGGTGGGGGCCAAGGCAGTTTATAACTATGATGTGGGGCTTGCGGCCGAGAATGTGCTGCTGGCCGGTTTAGCCGAAGGCGTGGCCGGCTGCCTCTTGCTGTCCTTTGGCCGCAAGGAAGTAACGGAGCTCTTCAATCTGCCAGAGCATCTCACGCCGAATCTCGTGATAGCCTTGGGATACCCGGATGAAAAACCGGTGTACGTGGACAGGTCAGATACCTATCGGTACTGGCGGGATGAGAGTGGCGTAATCACCGTGCCCAAAATCCCCCTGGATGAGGTTATGTTCATCAACAAAGTTAAAGCTTAGAAGCGTTGTCTTAATGTCCCCTGCGGTCAGCGTCATTATTCCGACTTACAACCGGGCCGAAATGCTGCCCCGGGCCATAGATTCGGTCTTAAGCCAGACTTTCAGGAACTTCGAGTTGATCGTGGTGGATGACGGGTCAACGGACCGGACGGCTGATGCCCTGGCCGCCTACCAGGACCGTGTGATCCTGCTTACCAGGCCGCACCGCGGCGTGAGCGCAGCCAGAAATCAAGGTCTGACTGCGGCTAGAGGTGAGTTTATCGCCTTCCTGGACTCGGATGATTACTGGCTCCCGGAAAAACTTACGGTGCAGGTAGATTTTTTCCGTCAACATCCTCGATCCTTTATCTGCCAGACCGAGGAGGTCTGGTATCGCCGGGGACAAAGGGTAAATCCCGGGAAAAAGCATGCCAAGCCTTCGGGCGATATCTTCCTTAGTTCTCTGGAACTCTGCCTCGTCAGTCCCTCAGCGGTGATGATCAGGAAAGAGCTTTTTGACCGCGTGGGTGTATTTGACGAAAGCCTTCCGGCCTGCGAGGATTACGATCTCTGGCTGCGCATCGCGGCGCACTATCCGGTCTATCTCCTGGATGAGCCGCTGGTCGTTAAAACCGGCGGTCACTATGACCAGCTTTCTCGGACTACCCCGGCTCTTGATAAATACAGGGTTCAGGCCATACTCAAGCTTTTAAGATCCGGGACTTTATCCCTTCCGCAGGCCAAAGCAGCGCGAGTCGAATTGATCCACAAGGCCACGATCTACGGCCAGGGCTGCCTTAAACGAGGCCGAACTAGGGAAGGACATGAATATCTTGAACTGGCCGCATGGGCGCGCCAGGAATCTGATTCGGCTATTTCAAATTTGGTGGTATAAGCAGGAAGATGATACTCTGCCAGGAAAGCTGTCTGACCTTTTACCGTTTCGAGCTATATGACTCATTCCCCGGATTGGTTCATGGAGTGACTACCAGGGTCGGTGGGATTAGCCCCCAGGGTTTAAACCTGGCCTTTGGGCCTCACGATTCCGCGGCTAACGTTCAAGCCAATCTTGATTTGGTGAGCAGGGCGGTGGGTTTTGACCGTCTGGTTTGTGCCAAACAGGTTCACGGCGACCGGTCCCTGGTGGTTGGAACGGAGTCGGATTGTGATTCCGATTCTGGGGGCGAGGCGTTAGGCGGATTCGACGCGCTCATTACGGCTGATCGAGGCCTTGGACTGCTGGTTACTCTGGCGGACTGTCAAGGAGTGGTGCTTTTCGACCCGGCGAGAAATGTAGTGGCAGTGGTTCATAATGGGTGGCGGGGAAGCGTGGCCGACATTCTGGGCAAAACGGTATTCAGGCTGAAGAAGGATTTCAGGGTCCGGCCGGGAGATCTTTTAGTCGGAATCAGTCCTTCGCTGGGGCCATGCTGCGCTGAGTTCGATAATTATACTGAGGAATTGCCTCCAGAATTCTGGAAGTACCGCATCAGGGACCAGCACTTTGATTTCTGGGACATCAGTCGGGATCAACTGACGGCCGCCGGTGTGCGGTCGGAAAACATCGAAGTCGCTGAGGTATGCACCGTGTGCGATGATGCGTTCTTTTCTTTTCGACGAGAAAAGCTCAGCAACCGTTTCGGCCTGATGGCAGGCCTGGCTTAAGGGGAACAAACTTGGCCGAGGTATTTATCAAAGTCTGCCCCGTGCTGGAAAATCAGCGTTTGGCGGAGCGAACTTTTCTGATGAGGCTTCAGGCTCCTGAGATCGCGGCGGTGGCAAAGCCGGGCCAGTTTATCATGGTTCAGACCGGACCTGGATGGAGGCAGGGCGGCCCCCTGCTGCGGCGACCTTTTTCCTTGCATCGGCTGGGTCCATCGGGTGAAATTTCTCTGCTTTATCGTGTGGTCGGGATGGGGACCAGGCTGATGGAAAGGATGGACCCTGGCGACAAGCTGGAGGTTGTGGGTCCTTTGGGTCGAGGCTTTAATCTGCATCTTGGGGATACTCAGGCCTATCTCGCGGCCGGGGGAATTGGTCTGGCGCCGATGATCGCCCTGGCAGAGGCCCTTACGGGTCAGCCAAGTAAATTCTTTTATGGCGCCCGCACCTCAGATGAGGTGGACGCCTTTCTGGGGCTGCTCGGACAAGCTTCTTACGCCGGGGAGATAATTGTAATATCGGAAGATGGTCTTCGTTTCCCGAAAGGCATGGTGACGGAACCCTTGGCTGCGGCCTTAAAGGCCGGTCCTGCCTCAATTTTTGCTTGCGGCCCCCGGCCTATGCTGGCTCAGGTCGCTGTCTTAGCCAGAGAAGCCGGGTCGCCGGCCCAGGTTTCTCTGGAGGCGCATATGGCTTGCGGACTGGGGGCTTGCTTAAGTTGTGCGGTCGAACTGGCGTCGAGCGGGCGGGACGAGCCGGTTTACGCTCGGGCCTGCGTTGAAGGGCCGGTCTTTTCGGCTGAGGAGGTTAGATGGTAGCTCGACCTGATATGAGTGTGGATCTGGGGAGGCTAGTGCTCAAGAACCCGGTCCTGGCCGCTTCAGGAACTTTTGGTTACGGTCAGGAGCTGGCGGATTTTTGCGATCCTGCGCTGCTGGGGGCCGTGGTGGTCAAGGGCCTATCACTCAAACCCTGGCCTGGGAATCCGCCGCCTCGCATTGTGGAAACCACGGCCGGGATGCTCAATGCCATTGGTTTGCAAAACGTGGGCCTTGAATCCTTTTTAAAGGACAAGCTTCCGTGGCTGGTGGAGCGGGGTGTGACCGTGGTCGTCAATATCTTGGGAGAGTCGGTTAAAGAATACGCTGCCTTGGCTGAAGGGCTTGGAGAAGCCGAAGGGGTGGCCATGATCGAAATCAATATTTCCTGTCCCAACGTGGCCGCCGGGGGGCTGGCCTTTGGCGCCAGCCCTGAAGATACGGCCCGTGTGGTTCAGGCTGTGGTCGAGGCAGCCAGGCAGCCGATCATGGTTAAGCTGACTCCAATGGTTTCAGATATTGTGACAGTGGCTCAGGCCGCGGTTGAGGCCGGGGCTGATGTTATTTCCTTGATCAACACCATCCCGGCCATGGCCGTGGACCTTGAAAACCGGCGGCCCGCCTTGAAAAACGTGGTTGGCGGCCTTTCCGGGCCAGCCATCAAGCCCGTAGCCTTGCGGCTCGTGTGGCAGGTGGCGCAGGCCGTGCATGTGCCGGTGGTCGGAGGCGGAGGCATTATGACCGCCGAGGATGCGCTTGAATTTTTACTGGTCGGGGCCAGGGCCGTCCAGGTTGGCACGGCCAGCTTCGTTGATCCCCGGTCCCCACTCAAGATACTGGAAGGGATAGAAGCCTATTTTAGAAAAAACAATATTCCCGAACTTTCCGTCTGGGCGGGAAGTCTGAACATGGAATAGCTTCGAAACATCTCCGGCTTAAAGGACGATTTTTTTCAGATGGAGTTTTTAAACGGCATTCTCTCTGACGCGCTAAACCGACTCGCCACTCGGGCCGACCTCACTCTTTGATTATCTGGCGCAGGAAAGGTAATAAATCGTTTTTGCAGATCATGTCCCAGACATAATGGCGCATTATATTGCGGAACATATGGTGTGTCTGAATATGGTCCAGATATTCAATAATCCGGCCGGAAATAGAGAGCGGCGGGTCATCCAGTCCAAAGAAACAAATATTTTTTCCCACTTCTTTAAAAGCCGGGATTTCTGAGCAGGCGATGGGCAGCTTTAAGAGGCCCGCTTCAAGGAGCGGTAGCCCAAAGCCCTCGTCTTTGCTCGTCATAAGAAGGAGATCGGCCAGGAGGTAGAAATCGCGGACGATAGCATGCGTCGGGGCCTCAATTTTTCCGCCGTCAGACATTTGTTCGGCCAGGAAGATAATATTGTCATTAAGGCTGAGTTCATTGATCCAGTATTTAAGACGGCGATAGTAAGGTAGAGCCTTGACTTCGTGGGGATCATAGGCCCCGGTCAGGAGGAGAAGTACATTAAGGCCCATTTTCTTAAAGCCGTAAATAATGTGGATTGATAGCTCAATGTCCTTACGAGGCGTTATCCGGGCAGGTTGGATGATGACGAGGTCGCGGGAGAACAGCTCAAATTTTTCCATAATCCTCACGGATTTTGGATCCAGGTAGAAAAGGGTCCTCGGGTCTATCCCATCGCTGATCACCTTCCAGGAGCCTCCGCTTAGTTCTTTGAACATCCGTTTTCGTGACTCTGATATGGTAACGTAATATATGTCTGGATGGATCTGATTGAGGATCGCCCACGGTGGATGGCTCAAAAAATCCGGGGGCGAGGAACTGAAGTATGGGGAGTCGTGGGCCCAGCTAACCACGAGCGGGCTGGTTTTTGAGGCGGCCAAGCGCCTCAGAGCCAGGGCAAGCGGAAGGTTGAAAGGCATCTGAAGGACGTTGTGGGCCAGGATCACGTCAAGCTCACGGGACCAGTCCAAAAGGATTTCATGGATCATAATCGTGGGCTGCTTCAACTCGCTGTGATGTCCGGCCCAGGATTGTTTATGCGCTTTGTTGATTTGATCATTTTGGGAACCGAGCAAGGGTTCGATGCGCACCGGGCAGCCTTGGCACGAGTCCCCGCCCATGCCGGCCAGGATGGAGACCGTCTGGTCTTTGCGGCTGAGCGCTGAGGCCTGTTGCCTGATTACTTCTTCGACGCCGCCTACCACCGGCGGGCAGGAGTAATGCAGGATGCCTATGCGCAAAGTCCTTTCCACCGTCCTATTCACTATCCCCTGGGTTTATGGGTCTGCAAAAACAGCATTTCGATCAAAGGCAGGAGCTTTTTCTCCAGAACCTCATAAGAAAAATATGTTTGACCGAGCTGGTAGTTCTTCTCCAAAAGCTGGTCCAGGTTTTTTTGATCTAGAAATTTCTTGATCTGGTTCACGATTTTTTTGGTGACAAAGGCGTTGAAAGAGATAACTTTAAAACCGCACGGTTCGATGTCTTCGATAAAGATGGTATAGCGATTGAGGACGAGTGGCTTCTTGAAGTAGATAGCTTCTATAAAGGCGTTACCAAAGCCTTCGTAACCTGAAGGGTAAGTCACCAAATCGGCAGCCTGATAGACATCATCAATGGTGTATTTCCCATGAGACCTGGAGTTAAAACACCGGGTTGAATCAACCATGTCACCGATGCATTCCATTTTCACTTTTAAACGCTGGGCGTATTCCATGACCCTTTGCATGTATTGATCCCCTTCGTCACCAATCTTATGTGAGACAATCAGGCGGGGACGTTTTAAGTCCATGAGACTTACCATTTCAATCGCCCGTTCGATCCACTTGCGCGGCACAACCCTGGTCGGCTGAAGCACAAAGAGATCATCATCCTGAAATCCGAGCTCCTCACGGAGGCCTTCCTGCTTGGCTGAGGGTTGAGGCGGGTTGCCGAAATCAAAGACGTTAGGGATAACGACGTTGCTTATTCCGCGGCGATAACTCAGTTCCCGGGAAGCCTTGGAGTTGATAACCACGTGGCGAATGCAGTTGTGGTTTGGAGGGAAAGAATAATCAATGTAATCCTGGACAGCGTTGATTAGAAACCTGTCCCGCTCCCAGGCGAAATCATGGTGATGGGCCACGGTCGGCATGCCTGTTTCGGCAATAAATTCAGTGAGGGCCATGCCTAAAGGGATATGCATCGGAATGGTGAGGGCGTTTTCTGCGATTAAAAGATCAATGTCAAATTCGCGGCAGAATTCGTAAAGCCTCTTCTTAAGGAAATTCCTCAGCTTATGTATCTTCCCGGATAAAGTGGACTTACGGGTCGTGGGGCCGAAACAGTCATCATGCAATTCCGCGATTTCAGGATCGGCAAAATGGGCCTTCGGTTCCAAGAAGGAGTGGTCAGGAGGAGTGTCCAGTTCCCCGGCAAAGGCAAAGCATTCGTATCCATTTCGTTCAAGGACCTGCGTCCATTTGAAGGCTTCCAGAGAAACGCCGTCTGTGCCTGCAAGACGTGTGGAGACGAATCCTATCTTTCTATTCTGCATCACTATTCTCCTTGGCTGCTGCGAGGCTCAATACCTCTGCTGCAAAGCAATCTATTGAGCTGAATTTATAAAGATAACATGAAATCGCGGTCCGGTCAAAAAATCCTGGTCCGCTGGCCCGCCGCATAATCCCTGCCAGCGCTTACCAGTCACTGCCTGCCTTCCTTGCGCAGGATCCGGGTGTCACCCACGCGCATGGTTAGTCCCTGAGCGTCAAAATACTCAAGCAGGGGGATGAGGTACTTGCGGGTAAGACCGGTTATCTCTTTGAACTGCGGCGTGGTTAGTTCTTTGTGGCGTTGAAAATGAGTCAAGAGCTGTTCCCGCGCCTTTACGATTGCCTTGCGATGGAAAAAAAGGTCTGCCTTAACCCTTACCAGGAGGCCTCTTTTCAGCAACAATTCCAGGACCTCCTTCCGCTGATCCGGCGTACCGGGGAGGCTGCGGGAGACATCTTTGTAAAAGGGCGGGGTGAGGCCGGTCTCCTGGTACGCCTTTAATAACCGGGTTTCTATCTCCTGATGTTCTTCGGCCAAACTCGGAAGATGGCCAGCCAGATGAATCTCGTCCCGGTCAACGCCCACCGCCCCGCTCTGGAGCAGGTGATCCAGGACAAAGGTCAGGAGTTTGTTGTCCGCGAGGGGTGGGACGCGAGTTTTCAGTTCTTCCTTGTTTAGTCCCGGACGTAAAGGAAACTCTTCATGGTAGCCTTTTAGTATGTTCAAGACCTGACCGGTCAACCCGTCAAAGGCCGTCCGACTCATCATATTGCCTTGGGTCTTGTCATAGACAATGGCTTCCTGTTGAGACAAAATCTGATCAAGGGCCGTTTTGATTTTTTTCGCTGGAAGATCAATCAAAGCGGCCAGGTCCTGCTCTGATATTCCCTTTGTTCCCGTACCATCAATAAGACTCTTGAGGCTCTCCACCGGGTCACGTTTTTTCAATGTGGCCAGATTTTCCAGGATGGGATCCTGGAAGCGTTTATGGCGCGAGGCATGGGGATGCAAGATCTCGCCACCGGCAATCGTCTGGATCGGGGAGTAACTGCGCATCACGAATCGGTCCCCGGAGAGGGCCGCCGCTTCCTGCTCCAGTTGGATTTGAGCCATTCCAGACTGACCAGGGACCAGTTCTTCGGTGTCAAGAAGAAGGAGGATACCCAGGATTTCGGCGGTGCCCAGGTGAAAGCGCACTCTGGTCCTGTTCTTGAGAGGTTTCTCATTGCCAGACAGGTACTGAACCCACACATCCATCCTCCGGCTCGTGCGCAGGGTATTCGGATGAGCCAGGACCTGGCCTCTTTGAACCTCGTTCCGATTGAGCCCCTGGAGGTTGATGGCCGTTCTCAGACCAGCGCTGACCTGAGAAACGCTCTGGTTATGAACCTGAAGTCCCCTGACCTTGCTCGTCTTTTGACCGGGATAGATCATAACCGTGTCTCCCAGCGACAAGGTGCCGGAGACGGCCGTGCCTGTGACTACCGTGCCGAAGCCCTTCATGGTAAAGACCCGGTCCAGAGGCATCCTGAACAGACTGCCCGCCTGCCGTTCTTTCACCCGAGGCACTACCTGGGAAATGGCAGCCAAGACTTGGTCGGCTCCCTGACCGTTTACCGCAGAAAAATAGACCAAGGGTGCATTTTCCAGGAAAGTATTGCTCACGAATTCACGGATATCCTCCTCCACCAACTGGAGCCATTCTTCATCAGCCAGGTCCACTTTGCTCAGGACAATCAGGCCGTGATCTATCCCTAGAAGCTGACAGATGTCCATGTGCTCTCTGGTTTGAGGCATGACGCCCTCATCAGCGGCGATGACCAGGGCGACCAGATCAATGCCCGTGGCCCCGGCGACCATGTGCTTGACAAACCTTTCATGGCCTGGGACATCAACAATCCCCACCAGCTGGCCGTTTGGCAGGTTCAGGTGAGCAAAGCCCAGTTCAATGGTAATTCCGCGAGCTTTTTCTTCCTTAAGCCGATCGGTGTCAATACCGGTCAGGGCGTAAATCAGGCTGGTCTTGCCATGGTCAATATGCCCGGCCGTACCAAGAATAATGGGTTTAGTCATGCCCGTTGGACTCCCTTAATGTATGATCTTCTGACTTCTGATCTTTGATTTTATTATAATTCCAAGATATAGGGGGTCAAGAGGGAATTGGCAAGTCACTTGCCAAGGAGACGCTGAGGTGTTAGAAAAATCAATGTCAATCCTTTTCCAGGCGGCCGGGCCCGTTATGAAGGCGCCCGCAGGGAGGGTTTTTTGAAGATTATGGGTTTAGATCCCGGGTCCAAGCGGGTCGGAGTAGCCTTAAGCGATGAACTGGGTATGATCGCCTCGGGCTTAACCACCCTGACCTGGGACAGCCAGGAACAGCTCCTGGCCGGGATTCAGAAACTGGTGGCTGAACATAAGGTCGAGAGAATCGTCGTCGGTCTGCCCCGGCGCATGGATGGAACTCTGGGACCTGCAGCTGAGGCGGCCTTGTCTCTGGCTGAAGCGCTCAAGACCATCCAGGGTCTGGAAGTCCTGACCTGGGATGAACGCTTTTCAACAGCGGCCGTGGAACGTGTCCTGATCGAGGCCGACGTGAGCCGCAAGAAGCGGAAAGAGGTTCGCGACAAGGTGGCCGCGGCTTACATCCTGCAAGGATATCTCGATTCCCTGAATGTTTTTTCTTGATTATCGGAGGAATTCCAGATGCGCCGCTTCCTGCTTTGGGCCGGGATAATAAGCCTGATCATACTGCTGGCAACATCCGGTCTGGCGTGGTACCAGGTGAATCTCCTCCTGTCCCCGGTTTCGAGCAACAAGAAGCAGGTGCTTGTGACTATCCCCAAAGGGGCAACGCCAGGCGAGATGGGGAGGCTGCTGGAGGAGGCGAAGGTGATTCGCTCGGCCAAGGCCTTCCGTTACCTGGTGGCCTGGAAAAAGGCGGGCCCCAGACTTCGGGCTGGTGAGCATCTGCTTGATCCCAGTTTTAACACCTCGGAAATCATAGAAAGCCTGATCAAAGGCCGGTTGAAGATGCACCGGCTGACCCTGGCTGAAGGCCTGACCATGGCTCAAATTGCAGTGATGGTCTCCAGGGCCGGGTTGGCCGGGGAGGACAAGCTGTTCAGCCTGTTCAACAACACTGAATTCATCGCCTCCTTGGGGCTCGATGTCCAAAGCCTGGAAGGTTACCTTTTCCCTGAGACCTACTATTTTACTGCCGGAGCTTCTGCCTCAGATATCATCCGGGCCATGGTAGACAGATTTTGGGAGGTCTGGAGCCGCTATGAAGCCCAGGCGCAAACTACGGGCATGACCCGGCATGAGATCGTTACTCTGGCTTCTATCGTGGAGAAAGAAACCGGAGATGGGTCTGAAAGGCCCCTCATTGCAGCCGTATTCCTCAACCGCCTCAAGAAGGGCATGCGGTTGCAAAGCGACCCGACCGTAATTTATGGTCTCAAGGATTTTGATGGAAACCTGACGCGCAGACACCTCGAAGCCTATACCCCTTATAACACCTACCAGATCAAGGCCTTGCCTCCCGGGCCTATTGCGAACCCCGGCGAGGCCAGTCTCAAGGCCGTCCTGGAACCGGCTAATGTCAATTACTTCTATTTTGTCTCGAAAAATGATGGGACACACCATTTTTCTACTACTTTGACTGAGCATAACCGGGCGGTAAATCTTTATCAGCGACGTTATCGCCGCCAGTAAGGCCCGTAAATATCTTCCTTCAGTAAGTCATACCCCCCTCTTTTTGCTTCATTTTTGACACATCTATACATGATGTTGTGGTTTGATGCATTATATCTCCTATATATCGTAGTTTAATTTTCAGCAAAAAATTTAATAATTTCTAAAGGTTCAGTGAATTTTTTCCTTGACAGGTGGGGAAAAGAGGCATAAAGTGGTTCATTAAAGGCACAGAGTGGAAAAAGTTGGCAGAGAGGGGGACCTTGCCCCCAAGGTATGATCAATGTTCAAAGGCAATTTTCAACACACGATTGATCCCAAGGGCCGGATGTCCGTCCCGACGCGGTTCAGGGATTTGATCCCGGATGATGGACACGGGAAACAGCTCGTTATCACCTGGGGGATGACCGGCGAGTGTCTCTGGGCTTATCCTCAGGAGGACTGGGAGGAGATCGAGGAACAGATCAGGCGCACGAAATCCAGCCCTCAGAAAGACGCCTTTGTTCGTAACTTCATCGGGAACGCTCATGAATGCACCCTGGACAAGATGGGTCGTATCTTAATTCCGCCGACATTGCGTGAAAAAGCTGGTTTAAAAAAACATATCGTGGCCGTGGGCGCGTTGCAGAAGTTTGAGATCTGGGACCAGGAACGTTATAAAGCCTTTGAGCAGGGCGAGGTTCCGCAAACCCTGGCCCAGGAGTTTTATGAGTCTGAAGAGATCAGGATATGATTGCACATGAATTACAGTCATCTTCCAGTGATGCCTTTGGAAACGATGTCCGCCCTGAGTGTCGAGGAGGGTGGTCAGTATATAGATGGAACGATTGGTGGGGGGGGGCACGCCCGGTTGATCCTGGAGCGTATTGGACCCAAGGGCCGTCTCTTGGGTCTGGACCGGGATCCGGACGCTATCAGCTATCTCGAGGAGGTGCTCAAGCCTGCCGCATCTAATTTAACGTTGTATCATGGGAATTTCTCCCGGCTGGACATGATCCAGACCAAACTTGGATGGGGGGCCGTGGACGGCATTATCCTTGATTTAGGCGTAAGTTCTTATCAGCTCGAGGAAGCGAACCGTGGGTTCTCTTTTCTGCGGGATGAGAAATTGGACATGCGCATGGATCCCACTTCGGGAGAACCGGCGTCGGTTTTAGTCAACCGGCTTTCGGAAAAGGCCTTGGCCGACCTGATCTTCCGGTATGGAGAGGAGAGGAATTCTCGCCGTATCGCCCGGAACATCGTTCGTGCCCGGGAAAAGAGACCGTTGATCACTTCGTTCAGACTGGCCGAAGAGGTCCGAAAATCTTTTGCCAGGCCGGGAGGCCGAACCCGTATTCATCCAGCCACCCGCACCTTCCTGGCCCTGCGCCTCGCCGTTAACAATGAATTAGAACATCTGGAAAAGTTCCTCGCCCTGGCACCGCAACTGATAAAAGCGGGCGGGCGGTTGGTGGTCATCAGTTTTCATTCTTTGGAAGATCGTCTTGTCAAGAGAGCGCTTGTTCAACCGAAGCGAGCTCGGGAGGGGGAGGCATATTTGACGAGGCTGTATAAAAAACCAATTAGACCCACACCCGAGGAGATCGCCCGCAATCCCAGAGCCAGGAGCGCCAAACTTCGGGCTGGTGAGCGTGTTTGAGGCGTTTGAATGTCAACCGGCGCTTTACAGCAGGCCAGAGGCGGCTCCGTTACGATCCGGAAAGGAAATCGGAAAAAAGCGGTTTCTTTCTGGGCCAAGGGCTACCGGCTTTTCCTCGCCCTTTCGGTGGGGTTTTTAATAACCGTCTTTGCTTTTGCTTTCGTCTGGATTAATCACCAGGCGGTCCAGATTGGCTACGATATCACCAGGCTCAACCAGCAGCAATTGAAGCTCATTGACCTGAACCGGAAGCTCAGGGTGGAGTTGGCCAACCTGACCTCCCTGGATCGTCTGGAGCGCCTGGCCAAAAAAAAGCTCGGTCTGGTGGCTCCCAGGCCGGAGCAGGTTGTGGTTGTGGAATGAAACCGTTTCAAGCCAGATGGACCAGGTTCAGGATTGTGCTGGTTTTTTGCGCCTTTCTGCTGGCGTGGGGTGGTCTGATCTGGCGGGCGGCCGGTCTTCAGATTCATAACCGGGATCGGTTGGTTGGCATTGCCGAACAGGAGTATCTCCGGAAAATCAAGCTTGTTCCTATTCGGGGGGATATTTTTGACAGACACGGGGAAAAGTTGGCCGTGAGTCTTAAGGTGGATTCGATCTATGCGGAACCGATCAGGCTTGATAACCCGGCCGCCCTTGCAACTCAATTAGCTCGTATTCTGGATCTTAATCGGGATTTTATTTTAAAGAAGCTGAGCAGTAAGGCTCATTTTGTCTGGGTGAAACGGCAAGTTGATCCGGACGAAGCGGCTGCGGTCAGGGCTCTTGAAGTAAAAGGAATCGGGTTTATCAAGGAAAGCAAACGGTTTTATCCCAATCTCGGCCTGGCCGCACATGTCTTGGGGTTTGTCGGTGTGGACGCTCAGGGTCTGGAAGGTCTGGAAGTGGCCTATGACGATTATTTTCGGGGTGAGGCGACCTCCCTGCCGGTCATGCGTGACGCCCTGGGCCGCACCTTTCAGGATCGGCTTTCCCGGAGTCGGCCCTGTGTCAAGGGGGCCAGCCTGACCTTGACCATAGACAGGCACATTCAGTTCGTGGTTGAAAAGGCCCTTGGCCGTGCCATGAAAGACTACAACGCCAGCTATGGAATTTCTATCGTTGTTCGGCCCCGGACGGGTGAAGTTTTAGCCCTGGCTGTAGCTCCGGCATACAACCCTAACGCTTACCGCCGTTACAAGCCCAGGCATTGGCGCAATATAGCACTGACGGACATGTTCGATCCGGGTTCGACCTTCAAGATCTTCCTGGTGGCAGCCGCTCTGGAAGAGGGCGCCGTCACGCCGCTTGATCGGTTTAACTGCGGGAACGGCTTTATGACCGTGGGCTCCCGTCTGATTCACGATTCACGAGCCTACGGCTGGCTCACGGTTAATAAAATCGTCAAGTATTCCTCGAATATCGGGGCGGTCAAGATCGGCCAGACGCTGGGTTCGGATCGTTTCTACCGCTATCTCAGCCGGTTCGGTTTTGGCTCCAGGACAGGAATTGACCTGCCCGGTGAGTCGGGGGGCCTTGTCCGGCCTTACGATAAATGGACGGAGATTGACGCCGCCAATATCGCCTTTGGACAGGGAATTTCCATTACGGCCATCCAACTGGTCATGGCCATGTCCGCCCTGGCTAACGACGGCTTGCTCATGCGTCCATTCATTGTTTCCAAGATCATTGATTCTTCTGGAAAAGTGATCAAAAGATATGGACCTCAAATTGTTCGTCGGGTCGTTTCGGAACAGACAGCCAGGGAAGTTCGGGAGATGCTGAGGCTGGTGGTTGAAGAGGGAGGTACAGGGACCCTGGCTGAGCCTGATGGCTACCCGGCCGCGGGCAAGACCGGTACCGCTCAGAAGCTGGACCTGTCCACCCGCAGGTATTCCAAACGGAAATTTGTCAGTTCTTTCGTGGGCTTTATGCCTTACGACGATCCGGAACTGGCCATCCTGGTTGTCCTGGATGAGCCCTGGCCCAAATTCTTCGGCGGCTTGGTTGCGGCTCCGGCCTTTAAAGAGATTGGTGAGAAGGTCCTGCCGATCTTAAATGTAGCTCCCCGGTCCAGACCGTCGGTGTTGACCAGTTCTCTTGAAACGAAAAAGAAAGTAAGGGTATCGGCTCAAAGGAAACCGTTCCTCAGCTTAAGCCCGGGAAACAAATCCTCAAACACCAAACCCATGTCAGGCATTACTCATGTCCACACTCCGGTCCGGGTGTCGCATCCCGGGGCTGAAGTATCGTCCAGGCCGACTGATCTCTCGCGGTGGACCGGCTTAACGCCTCATGGTTAAATCGGAATGGGTTCGAGTTAGAGCCATGAAACTGAAAAAGCTCATAACTGCCAATGAAATTATAGATTTTAACGGTGATCCGGAGACAGAGGTTTCATCAGTCGCCTATGATTCCCGGGCTGTAACGCCAGGGTCTCTTTTTATCGCTGTCAAGGGTCATCTCGATGATGGACGTCGTTATGTGAAGGAAGCGGTGAAGGCCGGAGCGATGGCGATTATGGTTGACGAGCCACTGAGCCAGGACCCCGGAGTGCCTGTGATTATGGTTTCAGATACCAGGCGAGGTATGGCTCTGGCCGCGGCCGAATTTTATGGACATCCCGCCGAGAAGCTTGTCATGATCGGGATTACCGGGACCAAAGGCAAGACGACCACGGCCTTTTTGCTCGAATCAATCCTGAAGCAGGCCGGTCAAGCCACCGGGCTTATGGGAACGATCAAAATCAGTTACGCCGGAAAGGAACGGCCGTCTGTTATCACCACTCCCGAGGGTGTAGATTTACAGAAATACCTCCACGAGATGGTGCAGCATGGCGTGACGCACACTGTATTTGAGGTCTCCTCCCACGCCCTGGCGCTGTCCCGCGTCGCTGGCTGTGAGTTCGATGTCGGCGTCTTTACCAACCTTGGCCGGGACCACCTCGATTACCACCGGGACATGACTTCCTATTATGAGGCCAAACGGCGCCTGTTTTACGAGTTTTTAACCGGCGTGCACCTGGATGGCGGACCCAGAGCCGTCATCAACGTGGATGATGAATGGGGCCGGAAGATGGCCGCTGAGATGGGTCCTGAGGTCATCACCTTTGCCATAGAATCGGAGGCGGACCTGACGGCCCGAGAAATTAAAAATGATCGTCTGGCCCTCTCGGCGCAGCTTGTCATCCCGGCCGGTGAGCTTGAGGTTCATACTCACCTGCTTGGCAGTTTTAATCTCTATAATCTTCTGGCTGCCTCGGGTGCAGCTTTGGCTTTAGGGATCGAGATGGAGCATATTGCGGCCGGTCTGGAGTCAATAGCGAGCGTGCCCGGCCGGCTGGAGAGGATCGGCCATAATGACGATTTCCTGGTCCTGGTTGACTATGCTCACACCACGGAAGCCCTGATCAAGGCCCTGGAATCCGCTCGGGAGCTGGCTCCGGGAAGATTGTTCACTGTTTTCGGCTGCGGTGGGGATCGTGATAAATCCAAGCGGCACCACATGGGCCGGGCCGCCGGAAGGCTGTCCGATCTGGCCGTCGTCACAAACGACAACCCCCGGACCGAAGACCCGGCGGCCATCATTAAACAGATCGAACCCGGGCTGCTCGGTTTGGATCTTCACCGCTGGGAACCCGGCGAAACCAATAGCAGCTATCCCCCGGGTTCTTATGCAATCATTCCGGACAGGCGGAAGGCGCTGCAGCTCGGTGTTCGTCTGATGCGTTCTGGAGATATCCTGCTCGTGGCCGGTAAGGGTCACGAAAGTTACCAGATCATGGGCCGGGAGAAGATTCACTTCGATGATCGAGAGGAAGCCTTGATGGCCTTGAAAATGGAAGGCAAGACTTGAGCGGGTTCAGTCTCACCCTTGCCGAGGTGGCGCAGGCTCTGAGGCTTGAGTCTGAGGCAAACTATGCCCGGCTTACTTTTCCCGGCGTGAGTACGGATACCAGGAATCTAAAAGGCGGTGAACTATTCGTGGCCCTGAAAGGCGAGCGATTTAACGGGCATGATTATCTGAAGCAGGCTTTTGATAAAGGAGCGGCGGCGGCTGTGGTTAATCGGCATGGGGAGCTGAAGGGCCGCCTAATGCTGAGAGTACCTGACACCCTGCGGGCTCTGGGAGACCTGGCGGCTTACCTCAGGCGGCGTCAGACCCTCAAGGTTGTTGCCATAACCGGCTCCAATGGTAAGACCACCACCAGAGAGATGACGGTCAGGATTTTAAAACAGTCATTCAACGTCCTGGCGGCGTCGGCTAACTTCAATAACCTGATCGGTCTGCCGCTGACCCTGTTTAACCTCAGGCCGGAGCACCAGGTGGCCGTTCTGGAAATGGGTACGAACAGGTTTGGAGAGATCAGCCGCCTGACGGAAATCGCCGACCCGGACGTAGCCCTGGTGACCAGCATTGCCCCGGCTCACCTCGAAGGGTTGGGCGGTCTTGAAGGAGTGGCTCGTGCCAAGGGTGAGCTTTATGATGGGTTGAAAAACGGGGCCGTGGCGCTGGTCAACCTGGATGACCCCCTGGTAGTCCGGATCGCCGGGACTTACAGCGGGCCGCGTTTGTCTTTTGGTTTCAGCCGCCAGGCCGAGGTGCAGGCTCGAAAACTCAAGCATCGAGGCCTTAAGGGCTCCGGCTTCGAATTGGTGACCCCCAAAGGATCAGTAACGGTCAGGCTTCCACTGTACGGTCGGCATAATATCAGCAACGCCTTGGCTGCAGCGGCAGTGTCCCTGTCCATGGGAGTTACGCCGGCTCGAATTCGAGACGCCCTGTCCGGGATGAAGCCTTTTCCCGGGAGATTGGAGCTGAAACGGCTATCCGGACCGATTTACCTCCTGGATGACACGTACAATGCCAATCCGGTCTCGGTCGAGGCGGCCCTGTCCGTGCTCAAGCGCCTGAAAGGCCGGGGACGGGCGGTGGCCGTATTGGGAGATATGTTCGAGCTGGGAGCCGAGAGCGAAGCCGAACATGCCCGGATAGGTCGAGTGGCGGCAGAAACCGGTTTGGACCTGCTGGTCGGAGTCGGTCCGCTGGCCAAGGTTCTCATCGGCTCGGCCCGCCGGACTGGTTTGTCCAGGGACAGACTGCACTGGTTTGAAGATCAAGACCAGGCCGGTCTTTGGCTCAAGGCCGAATTACGCCCCCTGGACCGAGTGCTAATCAAGGGGTCCCGAGGCATGCACCTGGAAAGAATTGTCAGCTGTCTTGAAAGGCAGGAAGGAGGCCAGGGGTGATCTATCATATCCTCTATCCGCTCCATACCGTTCTCCCGGTTTTTAACGTCTTTCGTTATATCACCTTCAGGACCATTTATGCCTCCATGACCGCCCTTCTGATCAGTTTCATCATCGCTCCCTGGTTTATTCGGAAGGTCAAACAATATCAGATCCGCCAGTACATTCAGGAGGATGGCCCGGCCGCCCACCAGAACAAGGCCGGAACCCCAACCATGGGCGGGGTCTTTATTTTATTTTCATCCCTTGTGGCCGGCCTGCTTTGGGCCGATCTGACCAATATCTATATCTGGCTTTTGATCTTCGTGGCGCTCGCTTTTGGATTGATCGGCTTTTTAGACGATTTCCTCATGCTCCGCCGCAAGAACAACAGGGGCCTTTCCGTGCGGTCTAAGATTTTCTGGCAGGTTGTTGTCGCGCTGGGTGTGGGGATCTTCCTCTATCTTTATCCTGATTATGATACCCGGTTCGCCGTTCCCTTTTTCAAAGGAGTTCAGCCCGACTTGGGTCTGGGTTATGTACTGCTTGCGGTTCTGGTTATCGTCGGCGCCTCTAACGCCGTCAACCTGACCGACGGACTTGATGGGCTGGCCATCGGGCCTTTCCTGATCGCCATGGGCACTTACCTGATTTTTTCTTATCTCGCCGGGCACGTGAAGATCGCAGAGTATCTGCAGATACCATTTTCTCCTGGCGTCGGCGAGGTCACAGTCCTCTGCGGGGCTCTGGCCGGGGCAAGTATCGGCTTCCTGTGGTTCAACACCTATCCGGCTCAAATCTTCATGGGCGATGTCGGTGCTCTGCCTTTGGGGGCTTTGCTTGGTACGGTGGCATTGCTGGTGAAACAGGAATTACTGCTTATTTTAGTCGGCGGCATTTTTGTCATCGAAACGATCTCGGTCATTATGCAGGTTGGGTTTTTCAAGGCCACTAACGGCAAGCGGATCTTCCGCATGGCTCCGGTGCATCATCACTTTGAGCTCAAGGGTTGGGCTGAGCCCAAGGTTATTGTCAGGTTCTGGATCATTGCCGCAATTTTGAGTCTGATTGCCATCAGCACCTTGAAGCTGAGGTAGAGGGATCAATGGTCAAGGGAATTCGTCTGTTCTGTCAACATTTCTTCAACCCGTTGCATCTTTACTGCCGTTTTCTTGACCTGGGCCTGCCGCCGAGTTTATCACGGCGAGTCTGCTATCTGTATGAACGCTTGCTCATAGCGCGAGGTCGTAACTTGTGATGGTTGAACTCCAAATAGAGACTGCATCGGATCTGGCCGGCCGGCGGGTGGTGGTGGTAGGCCTGGCCCGGACCGGACTGGCCGTGGCCGAGTTTCTGCTCAGCCAGGGTTCAGAAGTGGTGGCCACCGATATTTTGCCTGCCGAAAGATTGGACGAACAGATCAAGACCCTGGCCACGAGGGGCGCGGTCCTGGAACTGGGAGGTCACCAGAATGAGACCTTCCTGGAAGCGGACTTGATTGTGGTCAGCCCGGGCGTGCCGCCGACGATCCAGCCGCTTCAAATGGCTTTGGCCAAGGGTGTGCCCGTCATAGGGGAGCTGGAGTTTGCTTCATTTTATGTTACCGCGCCTCTCATCGCAGTCACCGGCACTAATGGCAAGTCCACCACGACCGCCCTCATCGGCGAAATACTGCAGGCGGCTGGCAGGAGGGTCTTTGTCGGTGGAAACATCGGGAACCCGCTCATGAATGCCGTCAACAGCAGAGAGAAGTTCGATCTGGCCGTGGTTGAGGTTTCCAGTTTTCAACTGGAAGGTGTGGAATCATTCCACCCGAAGGTAGCCCTGCACCTGAACCTGACGCCGGACCATCTGGATCGTCATGTTCATTTTAGCGCCTATGCCGAAGCCAAGGCCCGCCTTTTTTCTCGTCAGACTACGGATGACACGGCGATTTTGAACGCAGACGATGATCAGGTCGCCGCGATAAGGACCCGGGCCAGACGCCTTATGTTCAGCCGCAGGCATGAGCTTGGAAACGGGGCCTTTATTAAAGAGGGAAAGATCGTCCTGGCTCAAGGCGGCCGCCCGCTCGGGGAGCTGCCGCTTGAAGAGCTGAGCCTAACGGGCAGCCATAATCATGAAAACGTCATGGCTGCCTTGCTGGCAGCCTGGGCTTTGGGAATCGAAACAGAGACCACCCTTGAGGCTGCGGCGCGCTTTCAGGGGTTGCCTCACCGGGTTGAATTCATCGGTCGGTATGGCGGCGTGCGTTACTACAACGATTCCAAGGCCACGAATGTCGGAGCGGTTATCAGGTCTGTGGAAGGTTTCAGCGAGCCGGTTATCCTCATTGCCGGAGGGCGGGACAAGGACAGCGACTTCACTTTGCTTCGTCCGGCAGTCCGGGGGAAGGTCCGGTTCATGATTCTCCTGGGTGAGGCTCGAAAGAAGATGGCTCAAGCCCTAAAAGGCACAGGTGATTCCTGTTTTGCCCGGGACATGGCTGAGGCGGTCGCCTTGGCCAGGAAGAAAGCGAAACCCGGAGAGGTGGTTCTTCTTTCACCGGGCTGCGCCAGTTTTGACATGTTCACTGACTATGCTCACCGGGGCCGGGTCTTTACTGATCTGGTCCGGCGCGGGGACGCTTGATGGTTGAGAAGAAAACAGCCGGGCAATGGGATTATATTCTATTGCTGACCACACTGGTCCTGGTAGGCGGAGGTTTGGTCATGGTCCTCTCCGCCAGCTCCTTTATCGCGGAAAAGCGTTTCAACGACGTTTACTTCTTCTTCAAGCCGCAAGTGTTTTATATGCTTGGCGGCCTGGCCTTGATGCTGATCTTGAAAAACATTCCCTACCAGTTCTTCTGCCGCCTCTCGTATTTCTGGCTCCTGCTGGCTGTCATCGGTCTGGTCCTGGTTTTCGTTCCCGGGGTGGGGCATAAAGTCAGCGGGGCTTCCCGCTGGTTGCGCCTGGGCATATTCTCTGGACAGCCATCGGAGTTCGCCAAGTTCGCCCTGGTGACCTTTCTTGCCTCTTCACTCGCGGCTAAAAGGGACAAGGTCAAGAGTTTTGCCTATGGGCTGGCGCCTCATTTAATCATTTTAGGGATACTGGCCGGATTGATCGTGGTCGAACCGGACTTGGGCACTGCTATCACCCTGGTCATCATTACCATGATCTTGTTATTCGTGGCTGGAGTTCGTGTTTCGTACCTTCTCTCCCTGCTCGGTCTGTCTGTTCCGGTGATCGCCTTTTTCATCATGCGGCACGGTTATCAGCTCAAAAGGATTTTCGCTTACATCGCCCCTTGGGACGACCCCTTGGACGCCGGTTATCACATTATTCATTCCTTTTACGCCTTTGGTCTGGGCGGGCTGACAGGAGTCGGGCCTGGAGCGGGCCGTCAGAAGCTGTTTTTTCTGCCCGAACCTCACACCGATTTCATTTTTTCCGTAGTCGGTGAGGAACTGGGTTTTATCGGGGTAGTGGCTCTTTCTCTCCTTTTTCTGTGCTTGATCTGGAGAGGCATCGTCATCGCCTTGAACGCCTATGAACTGGAGGGGACCTATCTGGCCTTAGGGCTGACTTTGATTATCGGAGTTCAGGCCTTCCTGAACATGTATGTTGTGACCGGGCTTTTACCGACCAAGGGAATGGCTCTGCCTTTTTTCAGTTATGGGGGCTCTTCCTTGATTATGAGCTTCTGCTGCGTCGGGATCATGATGAACGTGGCTTCTCAGGGGAAAAGGGTGAGGGGAACCGATGTTTAGGCTGCTCATGGCCGGAGGCGGAACAGGCGGGCATCTTTTCCCGGCAGTAGCTGTGGCCGAAGAATTCATGCAGCGCCGGGCGGAGATAGAGGTCCTTTTCGTGGGCACTGGCCGTCCGGTGGAAAAGGAAGTCCTCGGTCCACGCGGCCTGGCCGTTCGTAAAATCATTGCCTCAGGATTCATGGGCAAGTCCTTCCCGGCCCGTTTTCTTTCACTGGCTCAAGTGCCTGTCGGTCTAATCCAGTCCGCGTATATTCTCCTGAGTTTCAGGCCGGACCTCCTTTTTTGCCTCGGCGGCTATGCTTCAGGGCCGGTAGGTCTTACCGGCCGAACCTTGGGCTTCCCCACGGCCGTTCACGAACAGAACTCCATTCCGGGAGTGACCACTCGATTCCTGGGCCGCCTGGCCGACTTGATCTTCATCAGCTTTGACTCCACCCGGAAGTTCTTCCCGCCGGACAAGACCTATCTGACTGGTAATCCAGTCCGGCAGGAGATAGCGCGGCTGGGCGAAGTCGAGGAAGAAAATAAACCAAACGGCTTCAGCCTGCTGGTTGTCGGCGGAAGCCAGGGAGCTCACGCCATCAATGTAGCCGTGATCGAATCTATGCGCGTGCTGACCGAGAAGCGGGCGGCTCTCTCCATCGTCCACCAGACCGGTACGGCGGATTATGAATATATCCACCGCGCTTATGACGCCATGGGACTCGAGGCAGAGGTCCATCCCTTCATCCATGACATGGGGCAGGCTTACCGGAAAGCGGATCTGGTCGTGTGCCGGGCCGGGGCCCTCACGGTGGCCGAAGTGACGACCCTGGGTCGGCCGGCCATCTTCATTCCTTTACCGACTGCGATCAAGAACCACCAGGAGATCAACGCCTTGTCTCTGGTTGAGGCCGGGGGAGCCGAGATGATCAGGCAGGGGGACCTGACCCCGGAATTACTGGCTCAGAAGCTGACCGGTTTTATGGACGATCGGGCAAGGCTGAAAAGGATGGGGCAGCAGGCCCAAAAGTCGGCCAGGCCTTTTGCGGCGCGTGAGATTTATGACATTTGCATGAGATACCTCGGAAGCAGGAAGGGAGGCCGCAAGGCCCGCTGAGATATGTTTAACAAGAAACAGCACATCCACTTTGTGGGCATCGGCGGCATCGGCATGAGCGGCATTGCCGAGGTCTTGATCAATCTGGGTCACCGTGTCAGCGGCTCTGACCTGAAGGAGTCTGAGAGAACCCGCAGCCTGGCTGCTTTGAAGGCTGAGATCAATTATGAACACCGACCTGAGAATGTGGCGGGGGCGGACGTGGTCGTGGTTTCTTCTGCCGTGAGCGAAGACAATCCCGAGGTCCAGGCTGCACGGCGTGAGTTTATTCCGGTTATTCCTCGAGCTGAAATGCTGGCTGAATTGATGCGCTTAAAATACGCCGTGGCCGTGGCCGGTTCCCATGGCAAGACCACCACCACCTCCCTCATTGGGACCATCTTTGAGGCAGCCGCTCTGGACCCGACACTGGTTATTGGAGGCAAGCTGGCCAGCATTGGCTCCAGCGCGCGGCTGGGTAGCGGCGATTTTCTGGTGGCCGAGGCAGACGAGAGCGACGGGTCTTTTCTCCTCCTTTCGCCAACCATAGCGGTCGTAACCAACATTGACCTGGAGCATCTGGATTATTATCAGGACCTGGATCATCTCAAAGAGACCTTCTTGGCCTTTGCCAACCGCGTGCCGTTTTATGGCGCGGCTGTACTCTGCCTGGATGACGCCAATGTCCAGAGCCTGATTCCCAGGCTCAAGAAGCGCTATCTGACTTACGGCTTCTCCGCCCAGGCCGACATTCGGGCCGTTGATCTCGTTTCCCAGGGCCATCGCAGTAGTTATGAGCTTGTTTTCAAAGGTGAACACCTGGGCCGGATTGCTCTGAGCCTGCCCGGTCGGCATAACGTTCTCAACTCCCTGGCCGCCGCTGGAGTGAGTCTGGAGCTGGAAGTTCCATTTGAGGCCATCGCCACGGGGATGGATCAGGTGGGGGTCATTCATCGTCGCTTCGAGATTAAGGGCGAAGCAGGCGGCGTCGTGGTCATTGACGACTACGGTCATCATCCCACGGAAATCAGGACCACGCTGGCGACCCTGAAAGCATGCTATCCGAATCGTCGGGCCGTGGTCGTCTTCCAGCCGCATCGGTACTCCCGGACCAGCGCCTTGTTTGAGGAGTTTACGACGGCCTTTAACCAGGCCGACCGGGTCATTCTAACAGAGATCTATGCGGCCGGTGAAAAACCAATCACGGGGATAACCGGGCTGGCGCTGTTTGAATCTATTCGCGCCCATGGATATCGGGAGGCGCTCTTTGAGCCGGACCTGGACAGGCTGGCGGCCGTGGTCGTGTCCGGCCTGAACTCTGGTGACGTGGTCCTGACGCTGGGAGCGGGCAGCATCTCCCGCACCAGTGATGAAATCCTGAGGTTACTCAAGGATGAGGCAGGAAGATAAGATGAAGCTGAGTCAGCTGGCGCCGGGTCATGTGAGGTTCGACGTGCCTCTGGCCCCTTTGACGACCTTTGGCCTTGGCGGGACAGCCGGGGCGCTGGTGGAACCGGATTCAGTCTCAGAATTGACTGAAGTTCTCAAGCTGGCGCAAAGCAGGCGCTGGCCCGTTTTTTTGCTCGCAGCCGGGAGCAATGTTCTTTTTCGGGATGGAGGTTTTCCCGGTATGGTCGTCAAGCTGGGCCCCGATTTTTCAAAGCTTGCGGTTTTTAAAGTCGAAGGCGATCAAGTCCTAGTCGAGGCCGGTGCAGCCGTACCTCTGGCTCGCCTCATTAATCTGGTTCAGGAGGAAGGTATTTCAGGTCTGGAATTCTTGGCCGGTATTCCCGGGACAGTCGGCGGCGCTCTGGCCATGAACGCCGGGGCCTTTGGCGGCGAAATCGTTGGGTCCGTGTCCAGGCTGGAAATCCTGAACCCGGATGGCCGCGTCGAAGAGCGGCCTCGAAGCCAGATCCGCGCCACCTACAGACGCCTTGACCTGCGTGAGGGGTCCATCATTCTCAAGGCCTTTTTTAACCTGACCCGATCCACACCGGATCAGGTTAAGGCCAAAATCCAGGAGTGTTTGGAGCGTCGTTGGGCGGTTCAGCCGACTGGGGTAAGGAGCGCCGGTTCCATCTTCAAGAACCCGCCTGCTGAACCTGCTGGCAAATTAATTGATAAGGCCGGACTTAAGGGCCTGAGTGTAGGCAAGGCCTGGGTCTCCGAGAAGCACGCTAACTTCATCGTTCACCAGGGGGAGGCCAGGGCCAGCGATGTCATTGAGCTGATTAATCAGGTGCGGGGTGAGGTGAGGAAGAGGTTCGGGGTGGATCTCGAGCCTGAGATCAAGATAGTGGGTGTGGACAGGGAGGTCGAGTCAGGATGAAACGCACCCAGACAGGATTTGACTTTTTCGGCCGATACCGAGCCAACCAGTACAATGGCCGGAAGGCTAAAAGCATAACGTCTCAACATCCGGTCGCCAGGTTTTTCATCGGCCTCTGGAGGCTCGGAAAGATTGTTTCCGCCGTCTCTTTCGGCCTGGCTGCAGTGGGGGCTATTTCTTTCATCCTGATCCTGGGCTACCACCAGGTAGTCCATTCGTCTTACTTCCAGGTCAAGAAGGTGATTCTAAAGGATTTGAACCAGGTCAGCCAGAAAGAGGTCCTTGATCTGACCGGCCTGGATAAGCCGGTTAATATCCTGGCCTTGAAGTTGAGGAACATGGCTGAAAATCTTCGGAGCCATCCATGGATTAGTGACGTCAATCTGGCTCGAAAGATGCCCGATACGATCATTATTGAGGTTGAGGAACGCCGGCCCATGGCGCTGATCCGCCTCGGAGAGCTTTACTATCTGGACAGATCTGGGACTCCCTTTCAGAAGGTCAACCCTGAAGACAAAATCGTTCTTCCGATTATTGCCGGATTCTCGCGGATGGATTTCGTAAAGCGACCGGAGTCAGTTCATCAGGAGCTTCAGGATGTCTTTCAGTTCCTGGTCGTCGTGGGGGAGAGAAACGACCGATTTCGTCTGGAGAATATCGCTGAAATCAGCTTTGATTCGGTTCGAGGACTGACCCTTTTTACGCGGGAGCCCAAGCTCGAGGTCAGGGTAGGGTTCGGCGATTATCAAATAAAATTCAGACGCCTCGGCCGGGTCCTAGCCTATCTCAAGATCAGGGGGCATGAGCAAGGACTGGTTTATGTGAACCTGGAATGCGGTCCGCGGGTCATCATCCGCCGTACCGTAAAAAGCTGATGAAATTAAAGGGGGAGAAAATGCATCAGAACAAGCGTCCTTCCGGAACCATGACAGGTTTCGGTCGGAAGTCGGATACCTCTTGGAAAGGGGGTGGATCACCTTGAAAGAGCAACTTATCGTCGGGCTGGACATCGGCACGGTAAAGATTTGCTGTGTCGTTGGTGAAGTAAGCGTTACCGGAGTTGATATTGTGGGCATCGGCATGCATCCTTCCGTGGGTTTGCGCAAGGGAGTGGTGGTCAATATCGAGAATACGGTTAATTCCATCAAGCGAGCGGTCGAAGAGGCGGAATTGATGGCTGGCTGCGAGATCTCCAGTGTTTACGCTGGCATAGCGGGGGGACATATTAAAGGCTTCAACTCACACGGGGTCATCGCCGTCAAGAACCGTGAGGTTGCCAGCCAGGATATCGAGCGGGTCTTGGAGGCGGCCGGCGCAGTGGCCATCCCCATGGATCGCGAGGTGATCCATACTATCCCTCAAGAATACATCGTTGATGATCAGGGCGGCATCATGGACCCCCTGGGGATGGCCGGGGTGCGCCTGGAGGCCAAGGTCCATATTGTCACCGGAGCGGTTACCTCGGCTCAGAATATCATCCGCTGCGCTCACAGTGCCGGGTTGGATGTCTGCGACATCGTACTGGAGCCTCTGGCTTCTTCCGAGGCCGTTCTTTCCCCGGAAGAAAGGACGCTCGGGGTGGCCTTACTGGACTTTGGCGGGGGAACCACGGACCTGGCTATTTTTTCTCAGAACAGCATCAGACATACAGCGGTTCTGGCGCTCGGCGGGCAGAATTTGACCAATGACATTGCCATTGGTCTGCGCACCCCCTTGAAGAATGCTGAGGAAGTAAAGAGGAAGTATGGCTGCTGTTTGACCAGTATGATCAAGAGTGATGAAGTCATTGAGGTGGTCAGTGTCGGGGGGCAGAAAAACAATACCGTTTCGCGGCAAATACTAGGGGAGATTCTCGAGCCGCGGGTGGAGGAGATCTTTACACTGATCAACCGGGAAATGCTCCGGTCTGGATATGAAGACGAGGTCACCGCCGGGCTGGTGGTAACCGGTGGTTCGGCCATGCTGGAAGGGGTGCCTGAAGTGGCTGAACAGGTCTTTAATCTTCCGGTCCGCCGGGGTTATCCCATGGAGGTAGGCGGGCTGAGAGATGTGGTCAACAGCCCTCAATTTGCCACGGCCGTGGGCCTTGTTCTCTATGGGGTTAAGCAGGAGAAAGAGAAGGTTGAGAAGTTCTTCCGTATTCGGCAGAGAAATCTCTTCAACCGGGTATCCTCCCGGATGAAGAGATGGTTCAAGGAAGTAATATAACCAGGTATAACAGGGGAGGGTAAATTATGGATTTTGAGTTTGTAGAAAACCAAAACATGGCGAGAATTAAGGTGATTGGTATTGGCGGTGCTGGCAATAATGCGATCAATAATATGATCACATCAGGCCTGGCCGGTGTGGGCTTCATAGCGGCCAACACAGACCTTCAGGTTCTGGAAAACAACAGCGCTCCTGCGAAATTGCAGCTAGGGCAGAATTTGACCAAGGGGCTCGGATGCGGCGCTAACCCTGAAATCGGAAGGGACGCCGCCCTGGAGGACGTGGACAAGATCCGGGAGATCTTGAGCGCCTCTGATATGGTGTTCATCACGGCCGGCATGGGCGGCGGCACCGGGACGGGAGGCGCGCCAGTGGTGGCTGAGGTCCTCAAGAATATGGAACCGTCACCCCTAACTGTGGCGGTGGTTACCAAGCCCTTTCATTTCGAAGGCAAGAAAAGGCTTCGCCAGGCTGAGGAAGGGATCGAAAAACTCAAGGGATTTGCCGACACTATCATTACCATTCCCAACAATCGTCTCATTTCCATGGCCCCCCGGGGATGCGGGTTGAAAGAGGCCTTCAAAATGGCGGATGACGTCCTGCTTCAGGCGGTAAGAGGAGTTTCGGACCTGATTTTAGTTCCGGGTTTGATCAACCTGGATTTTGCCGATGCGCAGACGGTTATGGCTGCCAAAGGCATGG
The DNA here is from genome assembly GCA_019308995.1 of Deltaproteobacteria bacterium. Classification (NCBI taxonomy): domain Bacteria; kingdom Pseudomonadati; phylum Myxococcota; class Myxococcia; species Deltaproteobacteria bacterium. The sequence goes on from JAFDHD010000003.1 coordinate 33,228, forward strand.
CTATGATGGGCACCGGTACGGCTTCGGGTCCGGATCGAGCCACGGTAGCGGCTGAAAAGGCCGTATCAAGCCCGCTGCTGGATGATATCTCTATCAAAGGCGCTCAGGGACTTCTCATCAATATCGCCAGCGCAGAGAATAATATCGCACTGGATGAAGTGGATGAAGCATGCACCAATATCCAGAAGGAGATCCATGAAGACGCTACGGTTATCTTTGGTGTGGCTTGGGATAATTCCCTGGGTGACAATATCCGGATCACGGTTATCGCCACCGGTATCGGTGGGCAAAAGGAAGATGGGCTAAGACTTAGTATCCAAGATGCCAAGGCCGAAAGAGGACACATCCCCAGCCTGGAAGATGTTCACAAGGACAGGACGGGAGAGTATGATCGCCCCGCCGGTGAGCGGGCAGCCAAAGGAATTGGCAGCGCCTTCAAGCAGCCGCGCTACAGCGATTATGACAATGTCTTCCCCGAAGCGGAAGAAGACCTGGAGAGGCCGACCTTCATGCGCCGTCAGGCGGATTGATTCGGTCAGCTGACATACTGACTTCACTGGCGGGCGTTTAGGCATGGCTTGGAGTATTATTACTCAATACCGTCAACTTCTCGATCAGGAGCGCGGGACTGTGGTCAAGGACTGGGGCGGGAGGATTCCTGTCGCCTTGGCTTTTCCCAACACCTATTACTCCGGTATGTCCAACCTGGGTTTTCAAGCGATCTATGGCCTGTTCAATGCCAACCATGATGTAGTTTGTGAGAGAGTATTTTTGCCCGAGGCAAATCTGGCCGCAGAATATGCCCGCACTAGCACGCCCCTCCTTTCCCTGGAATCGCAGCGGCCTGTGACAGAGTTTGAGCTAGTGGCCTTTTCTTTGTCTTATGAGAATGATTATCCGAATATTCTTAGGATGTTGAGTCTGGCAGGCCTTGCCTGGCGCAGCGAAGATCGCAAGGAAAATGATCCTCTTGTTCTGGCCGGCGGGGTCACCATGCGGTTAAACCCTGAACCTCTGGCCGAGTTCCTTGATCTGATTTTTATTGGCGACGGGGAACTCCTGGTCCCGGACCTGCTCCGGGTCTGGCGCGAGGTGCGATTGGAACCCCTCCCCAAAAAAGAGCGCCTTTTGCACCTGGCCCGGAGCATGACCGGGGCCTATGCCCCGGTCTTTTATGAGGCGGCTCTGGACTTGCGGGGCCGTCTCAAATCTTTTAAGCCCATTTCTGAGGACCTGCCCGAAACGGTGACCACGGCCCGAATTCCAGAACTTTCTCGACCGGCCTTAACCACGCAAGTTTTAACTCCCCAGACGGAATTTTCTTCAACACGGCTGATAGAGGCTGGCCGGGGCTGCGGGCGCGGCTGCCGCTTCTGTGTGTCCGGCTTTGAGTATCGCCCCCCGCGGCTGGTCTCCTTTGACAACATCCTGACGACCCTGGGCCCGCCAGGGCCGGCCCCGGAGCGTGTTGGCCTGGTCGGTTCAGCCGTGGGAGATCACCCGGAAATAAGCGGAATTGTTAAGGCCCTGACCGATCAGGGGCGGGAAGTTACGCTTTCATCCCTGCGAGTTGACGCCCTGACCGCGGATCTGGTGGAGTCCCTGGCAAAGGGGGGCCTCAAGAGCGTGGCCATCGCTCCCGAGGTTGGATCGGAGAGGATGCGGCAGTTTATCAACAAAGGCATAACAGAACTTCAGGTTCTTGATGGGACTCAGCTGCTCGCCGAAGGCGGCATAAAAAGGATCAAGCTTTACTTCATGATCGGCCTGCCTACCGAGACCGATGAGGATATCCGAGCCATCGTGGACCTGGTTAAAAAGATCAAGGACCGTCTCCGGCGCACCACTCGGGGCCGAAGGCTCTTACCCGAACTGACACTCGCCATTAGCAGTTTCGTCCCCAAGGCCTCCACCCCTTTTCAGGCCGCACCTATGTCTGAGGTCAGAGAGCTTAAGGCCAAAGCCAAACTCATTCGAAATGCGCTTAAAGGAACCAGAGGGCTGCGCATACACTTTGATGTGCCCAAATGGGCTTATCTTCAGACTATCCTGTCTCGCGGGGACCGGCGGGTTTCCACCCTGGTTGAAGCCCTGGTACACTCGCAAGGCAGCCTGGATCGGGCCAAAAGAGAAGTCGCCTTCAATCCCGATTTCTTTGTGACCCGTCCCTGGGAAAAGGAAGAACTCTTTCCTTGGTCCTTTATTGACCGCGGTTTTTTCCCGGATTATCTTCAGAAGGAGATGGATCGGGCGCGGGCTGGAAAGATCAGTTCAAACTGCGACCTCGAGTCCTGCCATCGCTGCGGCTTGTGTCCGCCGCGAACCTAAGGTTCGATTCGGGCGCCGAGGATATTTTTCATCCTTTTCAGCGCAAATTCGTGGCTTTCTGGATCAAGATCAGCCACGGCTTTTTCGTGAACGATAACCGGATAATCCCGGTTCCTCAGATCGGACACGGTTTCCATCACACAGATGGAGGTGCAGACCCCGCTGAGATGGACCTCGGAGACGCCCTCCATCTTTAAAATATTTTCCAGGTTTGTGCCATAAAAGGCGCTGAAGCGGGTTTTGGGCACCAGATATTCTCCGTCTTTGGCCTCAAGTTCCGGGATTAGGGCGGCGCCAGGAGTTCCGGCGATACAATGCGGAGCAAACATCTCGAACTCCTTATCGTCCGGCTTATGGCTGTCCATGGGGAAGATGATGATAGCATCTGACTGACGCAGCTTTTCAAGCAGGTCCTTCACCGTGGGTATTATCTTCCGGGCCTCGTCCCCACAGTAAAGAGCCCCGGAAGGGTCTAAGAAGTCGTTAAGCATGTCAATGACCAGGAGGGCTTTGCGACTCATTTTTGTCTCATCCTCTGCATGAATTCGATGATTAAAAGATATCTGATTCATGGATTATGTCAATAGCGCTTCTATGATAAATTATATTGATTGTCAGGGCGTACTCGGATTATTCTTTAGAGTGGCAGGGTCAGGACAGAGCGCTTGGCTAGAGGGTTTACTGCAGCTGATCTAAGATTTATACCCGCGGCGTGGCACAGAGCTGGCCTTTGGCCCATGAGGTGAGAGAGTGAAACGGTATTATCGGTCAAGAGGGTTTTCCCGAGCTGACCGTCCGCCGGTGCGGTTCAGCCTGATTCTCTTGCTCGTGTTTGTCATGCTCATGAGCGCCGCAGCCGTTTGGTTCAAGTTTCATCCCCAGGACTGGGCCGTGCTTTCCGAAAGGATCTGGCCGGTCAAGCCAGTCGTGAAATACATGCAGGTAGAAGTTAACGGCCGTGAGATGGTGCTCAAGCCCGGGGAGACCATGCACCTTCATCCAAATGACTCTCTGGCCAGGATTTCTTTTTCCAGTAACCGCCCCTTTAATTATAAGCTGAGATTTTATTCAAAGGAACTGGACGTCTATGCCCTTGAAGAGCCCGTTACGATTTCCGAAGTTCTGCCAGGGGAGGACTTTGCTAAGCCTCGTGAAATCGTTGTTCAGGTCAAGGAAGGTCCTGAAGTTCTGGCTGACTTTATCTTCCTCGTCAGGGTGACCGCCTTTGATATGGAAGCTCAGGCGGACCGGGCGACAGACATTAATAAGGCCATCGCCCTTTATCGTAAGGCCTTATCTCTCGATCCGGATAACGAGGACATCAACAAAAAACTGGTTGTTTTACTTGAACAGATCGGCGATTATCGAACCGCGGCCGATATGTACGAGCAGATGATTCGCGGCAAGCCGGATGCAGATATCTTGAAAAAGCTGCTGTCCGTCTACCAGACGTCCATGAACTACCGGAAGCTGGTCAGTACATATCATCGTTTGATTAAGGTCAGTACCAAGCCAGAGGCCAGGCTTTATTTATACCGACTGGCTCAGCTCCAGGTTGACCTGCGCCAGTATGACGAGGCCATCGCGACCTTTGAAACACTCAAGGCGAAACTTCCGGAAGATCAACGCGCGGACATTCTGAAGAAGCTCGGCTACCTTTATGCTCAGACTCAGAAATCAAAAAAAGCCGTCAAGGCCTATGAAGAGGCGGCCCAGATTGATACAGCCGACCCCAACGTTTTTTATAATCTGGCCCGTCTCTATCAGAACCAAGGAGACATAGCTGGCTATCACAGCAGTCTGGCCAGGGCACTTAAAGCCAATCCGGCTGATCTCAAAACGCGGCTTAAGCTGGCAAAATCCTATGCGGCGGCGGGTGAATTAGAAAAGGCTGAAGATGAGTTCCGGCGGCTGCTGGCGGCCGATTCTAATCACATTGAGGCCAGGCTCGACCTGATCAAAGTCCTGGAAAAAAGCGGGCAGGTCGGGCCGCAGATTGAGGAGTATGAATTTCTTCTGGCCAAGGATCCAAAAGATAAGGTCGTCCGCTACAACTTAGGTGTGCTATATTTTGAGGTCGGCAAACTCGATCAATCCATGAAGCATATGGAAGAGCTGGTCCGTCTCAACTCCAGGGATCATGAGGCCAGGCAGTATCTTTTTGAGATATACCGGAGACAGAAGAAGGAGAAAGAGGCATACAGACTGGCCAAGGAGTTGACGCGTCTGGCGCCTGAATTCGAGCCGTCATATGATTATATCTTTGATTATCTGGACCGCCGGGAGTATTATCAGGATTTGGCTGGCCAGGCCCGGCAGTGGATCAAGATGCGGCCTCAAGTCGTCAAATTCCGGGAATACCTGGCCTATGCCCATATTAAGCAGAACAAGTTGAACTCGGCTGTTCAGGATTACGAAGCCATCCTTAAATTAACGCCTAAAGACACTGATGTCATGTTCAAGATGGCCAAGATTTACGAAGCGGTGGGGCGGATGGCCGACGCCATAAAGATGTATGACCGCGTACTCAAAATCAAACCAGGCCATGAGCAAGCCGCCCAGGCTCGCCTGAGGCTCTCCCTGGAGCGCCTTAAAGTCAGGCAGAAAGAGTAACTTTTACGGCCCATGGTAATTAAGCTTGAATCTGATTGTGCCTTAACCCTGAGTGTTCGCTTCATGGATAAAGGTGAGCTGTAAAAAAGGGCCGGGTTCGTCAATGGTTTGAACTCACCCGATACAAGGAGAAATAAATAAATGAAAAGGAATCAAGGCCCACGGCCTTGTGAAAAAGAGCGCCTTCAGGTCAGCGCCGCCTTGATTTTTAATCAGGACAAGATTCTGATCACTTCATGTCGCGCTGGCACTCGATGGGAGTTCCCGGGCGGAAAGCTTGAACCTGGAGAAACTCCTGAGAATTGTGTGGTGAGGGAAATCAAGGAGGAACTGGGTCTTGACATAAACGTGCTCCGGTACTTCATGGGTGTGGATCATGAAGATGACGAGATTTCATTCACCCTGCATACCTTCATTTGCCAGATAAAGTTCGGCGAGCCTTTATGCACGCCCGGCGAAACTTATATCTGGGCCGGAGTGGCTGATCTGGAGCAGTACGATTTTCTCCCGGCAGACAGATTAATCATTCAAGCCCTGTCTTCAAAGGATTACGATTTTTCAGGATCAGCCGAGGAGAAACAGTGAGTAAGAAACAGGCCTTAATCGGGTTTGGCGTCAGTGCCTTTTTTCTTTATCTAGCCTTCAGAAAGAGCGATCTGGGACAGATTGTGAGTCAGGTAAAGGAGGTTGACTACCGGCTTCTTCTAATCGGCCTGCCGGTCCTGATTCTGTCTTACCTGTTCAGGGCGCTCAGGTGGCGTTACCTGCTTTTAAAAACAGGGGGTCGGCTCAAGGTCAGCTCCGTGTTCGGCGCGACCATGATCGGATTTATGTTTTTAAACCTGCTGCCATTCAGGCTGGGCGATTTGGCACGGGCTTATGTTCTTGGCCGTCGCGAAGGCTTGTCCAAGAGTGCGGTCTTTGCCACTGTTGTTATCGAGCGGCTCTTCGATGGCTTTACCTTACTTATAATACTGCTGACTTCATTATTTTTCCTGCCTCTCCCGCTGAGGCCGGAGGTTATGAGCTGGGTCAGGGCCTTTTCCTATCTGGGTGTGGCTCTCTTTGCTTTAATCCTGGCTCTGGTGCTGCTGATCAGTTTCAAGCGCTCTCTTATCATTCGTCTGGCTGAGAGTCTTCTTACCCCGCTGCCGCAGGTTAAAGACAGGGTGGTGGAAATAATAGATTCCTTTACCACTGGTCTCACCACTGTCAGCAGTTTCAGGCTTTTCATGATTGTCTCTTTTTATTCACTACTAATCTGGGGGGTTCATGCTGTTTACTACTGGGTGATGATGTTCGGTTTTCTTTCTTCCGAGGGTACGAATCTGGGTCTCCAGGTTGGGTTTTCCGGAAGCCTTTTCGTGGTCGGAACCATCGCCCTTGGCGTTATGATTCCGGCTGGTCCAGCCTTTGTCGGTACTTTTGAGCTGGCCTGCATCATGGCCTTGAGCGCTCTTGGGGCTGCGGGCGCCACAGCCGAAAGCTACGCCATTGTGGCCCATACCTTCCAATTCTTGCCCGTCGTTATGATTGGGATCATTTACCTTTATGTCCAGCAATTCACCTTCAAAGAGATCAGTGCAGGCGAGGAAGCGGCTTAAAATTTTCATGACTCTCTCCCGGAGCGAGGTGGCCCGTGCAAGGTCAGGCCGGGCGTGTCAGCCGCGTCCTTAATATGCGAGTATTAATGAGATTATTATTTTCACCAAAAAGGGACCAAGCTTATCCGGAAATCAAGTTTGGGTTTGGCTTCTGCCTGGATTTTTGTTAATATCCATAACGGTTGGGTGCAAACCTTATTTTTCAAAGCAGGAACTTTGACCATGATATTTTATCTTAGTGCGAACTTTACAATCTGTCTCTTGCCTGGAGGCAGCCATGCTTGAAGTGAAAAACCTGATGAAGAGCTTTGGCGGGTTTCAGGTGGTTTACGACTGTTCCCTTGTGGTCGAGAAGGGGTCAATAACTGGCTTGATAGGGCCAAACGGCGCGGGCAAGACAACCCTCTTCAACCTGATGACCGGCTTTCATAAACCTGACAGTGGAGAGATTTATTTTATGAAGGAACGCATTGACGATCTTCCTTCACACAAGGTCTTTCATAAAAAACTTTACCGCACGTTTCAAATCCCCAGGGAGTTCGCCCAAATGACCGTAACGGAGAACCTCATGCTCATTCCGGGTCAGCAGCTTGGGGAAAGGGTCTGGAATACATGGTTCAGGGCAAAGACGGTCAGGAAACAGGAGAAGGCCATCCAGGAAAAGGCCCTTGAAGTTTTGGAATTCGTGGAGTTGATAGATCTGAAGGATGAATACGCCGGCTCACTTTCAGGGGGGCAAAAAAAACTGCTGGAGCTCGCAAGAACGCTCATGGCGGACCCCGAGATGGTCCTGCTGGACGAACCCGGCGCAGGCGTGAACCCGACCTTGATGAAGAAACTTGTTGATAATATCAGGAAGCTATCTGAGCAAAACGGGATCACTTTCTTCTTGATCGAGCACGATATGAACCTGGTCATGAACCTCTGCAATCCGATTGTTGTCATGAGTGAAGGCAGAAAAATCGCTGAGGGAGCCCCGGAGCAGATCAGGAATGATCCGGTGGTCCTGGAAGCTTATTTGGGCGGACAGTATAGATGAACCTCCTTGAGGTTGAAGGCGTAACAGCAGGGTACAGCGAAGTTGACGTCCTGCACCAGGTGAATTTTTCCATAAAAGCCGGAGGCATCGTATCAGTCATCGGGCCTAACGGGGCGGGGAAATCTACCCTTTTAAAGACCATCTTCGGCCTCCTGAAGCCCAGGGCGGGCAAGGTATCGTTCAAGGGTGAAGACATAACCGGTCAAAAGCCGGAAAAAATTGTCAGAAAAAGCATAAGCTATGTGCCTCAGGTGGAAAACGTCTTCCCCTCCTTAACCATCCGGGAAAATTTAGAGATGGGAGCCTTTATCAGGACAGACAATTTTGCTCACAAGTTCGAAGAGATCTACGCCCTTTTTCCGATCCTAAAGGAACGGAGGAAGTATAAAGTAGCCCAGCTTTCTGGGGGGCAGCGTCAGATGGTAGCCATGGGCAGGGCCCTTATGCTCGACCCCGAGATCCTTCTGCTCGATGAACCATCAGCCGGCCTGGCGCCCCTGTTCGTATCCAATATCTTTGAGATGATAAAAGAGATTAATGCCAAGAAGGGAATCGCTATCATCATCGTGGAGCAAAACGCCAAGCAGGCTCTGAAGATGGCTCATCATGCTTATGTGCTCGCCATGGGAAAAAACGTTCTTGATGATACGGGCGAAGCCCTTTTGGCCAACGATGAGGTGGGGCGTCTCTATTTAGGTGGTTGAGGATGCTGGAGTTAATTGTCTATGGGATTGTGTTGGGCAGCATCATCGCCCTGGGGGCCATAGGTCTTACTTTGATTTATGGTATCTTAGGGTTCGCCAACTTTGCTCATGGAGAGCTCATGACTGCCGGGGCCTATGTGACGCTCTTTCTGGTCACCGGTCCTTTTTTGTGGCTAGGAGTGCCTGACAGTAGCTTTGGGTCGCTCTCCTTTGGATGGCGCACGACTCTGGCCTTTCCATTTGCCATGATCGTGATTGCTGCCTTGGCCATTCTTATGGACCGTGTTCTGTTTCAAAAGCTTCGCCGTAAAGCGAGTGGGGCCGTGATGCTGGCTATGTCCGCCTTGGGCGCGTCTTTCATCATTCGCATGACCGTGATCATCATCTGGGGGGCAGATTTCCGGTTTTATAAACCCGGCCTCATGCGTCCGGCTCTGCTTTTGCCTGGCGGAATAAAGATCAGGCCGGATCAAATCCTTATTCTGGGTGTGGTTGTCCTGCTGGTAACCGTGCTGCACCTGTTTTTACAAAAAACCAAAATGGGTAAGGCCATGCGGGCCACGTCCGACAACATGGAACTGGCTCGAGTTTCCGGTATTGACACCGAAAGGATCATCATTTGGACCTGGGGAATCGGTGGAGCCTTGGCCGCCGCCGGAGGCATTCTCTACGGAATTGACGTTCAGGTCCATCCCGGGATGGGGTGGAACTTCATCCTGCCTCTTTTCGCAGCTGCCATACTGGGCACCATCGGCAACATATACGGCGCCTTAGTGGGGGGACTGGTTATCGGTGTCATGCAGCAGGTCTCCACGGCTTTTCTCCTTCCGACCTACAAGCCAGCCGTGGCCTTCATTATCATGATAGTCATCCTATTGATTCGACCTCAAGGCATATTCGGAGGGAGCCGGAAGTAATGGAAATCGGCGGGATCGTCGCTTATTTAATCTCTTTTGCCATTATGGCCGGCATTTACGCCATTTTTTCCCTGGGCTTAAACATCCAGTGGGGATACACCGGCCTGTTTAACATCGGTATCGCCGGATTTTTCTGCATCGGAGCCTACACCTCGGCCCTTCTAACCACACCCAAGCCCACCGGGATATACGCCCATTATGTTAAGCAGATCTTTGGCTTGGACCTCCCGTTTGTAATGGGACTGGCAGGAGCGGCCCTGGTTTGCGGCCTGGTGGCCTTTCTTATCGGTGTGTCTACACTAAAGCTGCGAGAAGATTATCTCGCTATCGCCACGATTGGTATCGCTGAAACCTTTCGGCTGATCTTCAACAACGAGCACTGGCTGGCCAATGGGCCGCGAGGATTGATGGGGCTGCCGCAGCCCCTGGCAGGACTGGTGGACCCTAGATACTACAACTACATCTACCTTGTTATCGTGATAATCGTAATGGTTCTTGTTTACCTGGCCATAGAACGCGCCATCCGATCTCCCTGGGGGCGTGTCCTGAGGGCGATTCGTGAGGACGAAATCTCCGCATCCATGAGCGGAAAGAGTATCTATAACTTCAAGATGCAGTCCTTTATTTTCGGGTCCATGGTCATGGGCATTGGCGGGGCGCTCTATGCCCATTACACCATGAGTATTTCTCCAGACGTTTTTACTCCTCTGTACGGCACCTTTATCATCTGGGTTATGCTCATGGCCGGAGGAAGCGGCAATAATAAGGGCGCTATTCTGGGCGCTTACGTCGTGTGGGGAATCTGGATCGGAACCAAGTTCCTCACCGATTTCCTTCCTTTCGCCCTCAAGGCCAGGGGGCCCTATTTCCGGTTTCTTTTGATCGGAATTCTCCTGGAAATTATCCTGATCCGCAGGCCACAGGGCCTTTTGGGAGAAGAAAAAAAGGTTTCCAAAATGCTGGATTGATGGAGAGGCATGAATGGAACGATGAAGGGGGCCTTTTATAAAAAGCCCCCTTTTTGTTACCCAAGATATTTAATTATTCACCTTATTATTCCATGCGAACGCTTACAATTTGGCCTCCCGAAAACTTCCAGACTTCAATAGGCGTAACCACATCACCGTTCTTATCGAAATCAACGGCTCCAGCCGCGCCTTCGTAATTGATGGCCTTGCCTTGTTTCAGTAAGCTGAAGGCCTTTTTGAATTCACCGGGCAGGATAATCTCTCCAGGCGGGTTAGCGACCATACGCATCTGATCCCGGATGTTTTTCGAGGTTAAGGGCAGGCCCTTGACCTTGGCCGCATAAGCCGCCAGACCGATAGTGCTCATGCCATCGTAGGCATTAGTGATGAAAGGCAAAGGCGGTAGTCTGCCAAATTCCTTCTTAAAAGCGGTGTTAAAGGCATCAAGAGCTTTACCGCCAACAGTGCCTGGCGCCGTGCCTATCAAACCCTCCACGTTCTTGGGCCCGAGAGCCTTGATGATCACCTCTGATTTCGTGCCATCGCAGAAGTAGAAGTTCTTGTAATTGAAAAACTCGATGGCCTCCTTAAGATAAATCTTGGCGTGCTCGGGGTAACTAAAGGCCGCCAGCGCCCCAGGCTTTCCGGCCAGAGCCTTTTTTAACTCCGCGGTGTATGATTCAGCCGCTTTTTCATCATGAGGCACCATGGCCAGGACCTTGCCTCCATTCTTTTCATAGGCCTTTTTAAACCATTCTGCCAGTCCCTGCCCGTAAGGATTGTTCACGTACAGAACGGATATGGTTTTGTACCGGCCAGCCGCCACCTTGCCGGAGACGACTCCCTGCAGGGAATCAGAGGGGCAGGTTCGAAACAGGAAATCTTTTCCCTGGTCCGCGGGCAGCACGGTGAGCAAGGGTGATGTGGACGCGGGTGAGATCATGATGACACCCTTGGGGCAGATTACAGACGAGGCCACAGGCATCGTCACACCACTGGACAGGGCCCCGATGATAGCCACGACCTTATTAATTTCCACCAGCTTTCTGGCGGCGTTAGTCGCGGGAATAGCCGAGGTCTCACTGTCCTCGTGGATAAGCTTGATCTTTAAACCAGCCGCGGTTAACTGTTTCGCGGCTAAAATGGCTCCGTTCCCAATATTGGGGCCATACTCCTTCAAGGGACCTGTAATGGCCAAAAGAGTCCCGACCTTGATTTCTTGACCCAGAGTTACCGAAGCACTGGTGATGCAAAATACAAACATGAGCGCAAATATAACAACTCTTTTCATAATTAATTCCCCCTTCTTTCAAGACATATCTTTAATGTGCTACTTGACCTCCTATGAACCGAATAAAACCATCACCTCCTTTTTCTTATAAGCTTAGGATCGGACATCAAAGGCACGATCATCGAGATGCGATAAACAAGATTTGAGGACCGAATATGTAATAGGTAAAAGGCCATCTGACCCTGTCACCCCCAAAGTTATTTTTCAGGATCTTTTGGTGATATGGAAAGAAAATCAAGATATCAGATAAAAAACAAACTCCTCCATCTCTATGTGCTTCCTGATTTAAAAAGACACATCTCTTTCATTATGATAACTCATTGTTATTACAATAAAATTAGACTGTTAAGACAGTAAAAAAAACCAGAGCCTGTCATCTGCACAGAGAAAACATACAGCACATGAACGTGTTTTACAAGTGAAAAAATTAAATGATGAAAACGGGGTGCAGGTATCAGGCTGAAAAGAATGAGGCGGCCTGCTGTTGTCAGCCTGAGCAGTTTGTGGCCGCGCTGCCGCCTCAAGGCTGAGAATCATAATGATGTAATTCGTTTTTCTTCCGCTTCTCTGAATCGTTTTATATATCCATCAGGACCGTGATATGCGGCAACATCTTCCGGCCGGGGGTTAACCGGTTTTTTTTTCTTTAGTATTTCGCTGGTGAGCGATTCGATGTCCACCGGCTCCTGTCTGCATTGAAAAAAGGCATAGGCCCCGGCAACGGCCGCACCCAGTGCTGCCCCGCCTTTTTCCACCGGCACGGCCGGTCTGTTCCATATGGCTGCCGCTCTTCTCATTATTTCACGGCTGCCAGCGGCCCCGCCCGAAACATATAAAGGCTCCCCGGTTTCTCTGGTGAAATTTTTCGAATGGAAATAAACGGCGGTCAAGGAGGAGTCAATAATGCCGCTGTAATCAGCTTTGAAGCCGGGTTCTTGGTAATCAATCCTGGTTTGTCCAAGCTGGCTTGAACAGGGGAAAGATTCGTTTTCCGGCTGCCAAAAAAAGAGATAACTGCCAGGAGCCGATTTTCGCAAGACTTCTTCCGCAGGTTTATATACCTCTTTTTTCATTCCATAATCAGCTCGAATTCTGTCCCAGACCATGGCGCCGTTGGTTCTGCATCCAAACATAAAAGGTCTAGCGACGCCATCGTACATGGCGTTGGCAAAACCGTTCATATCCAGGGTTTTCCCGTCCGTGGCCACCATGTTGACCAGGCTTGTGCCCAGGCTCAGTAAATTCCCTTTGACTAAGACCTTTGTCTGCGGATTGTCGCCCGATCCCGCCGCTATCTGGCAGTTAGGGTTTAGGCCGTATTTTTTCACGAAATACCTTGCAATTGTTCCGACCATGCCTTCAGGAGCCACCAGGCCGGGCAGTTTTGCCTTGAGCGCCTTTCCTCCCCCAGGGAGGCCATAAGCGGTCGCCTTGACCAAATCCCTGGACCAGACTTTTCTCCTGTAGTTCATGAGCGACATGCCGCTGGCGTTTCCAAAATCTATGGGAACATCTGAGTTGCCAGTGAAAAGCGCGGTGATTAAAGAACTAATCAATTGAACTTTATAGGTGGCTCGGTAGGCCCCGGGAAATTCTTCTCCCACTCTCCTGACCACCGCACCGGTGAACCTCAAGGGTGCGTTCGAGCCTGACAGGAGGATCATCCTTTCCTGCCCGCCTAGGAAATCCCTGACAAAATTCGCCTGGTCAACGGTGTTGGAAGTCCTCCAAATAGGGGCCGTTCCATAGGCTAATGCCCCGGTCATCAGGGAAGTGAGATCTTTGATCTCGTCAGGAGCTTCTTTATTTAGACTCGAAAAAATATCCGGCGCATTGCGGTTCAGGTAAACATGACCGTGCTGCTGGCTGGAGTTATTAATGACAAGGATATCAGAGATTCTTGGTCCTTCTGCCTTCAAGTCGGAAAGCATCAGGTCAAGCGATTTAAAGAATAATTCAGGCGGCTGATCTGCTTCACCTGGAACCCTGGGCGGAACAATAAAGTCATTCCTGATACCAAGTCCTCTCAATCTTTCATCCTTTATGTAATCCAAGGTATGAGAAAAAACCTCTTCCCTGGCGTCAATATCCAACAGCTTGGCTGTCAAGCTCTGCGTGCTAAAATCCAACCCCAGTGATAATCTCGCCATTTTCAAGCCTCCCGCAGGCTGAGGCGCCATCTTGATCTATATCTGCTCCTCTTGGCCATGGCCATGAATTCTGGCGCAATGCCTGTTAAGCGCGCCTGGAAAGATACTTCATGAGGAAGCCCTTGCCTCTGATGATTAGGGTATTGGACAAGCCAGTTCGCAGGCCCTGCAATATTTGACGATTTCGCCCGGTGAATCATTTTGCATCGTTTTTGGAGGAGCCGACTTATTGGCTTCATTTTCGGTCATCTGTATCTGACAGAGGGCCCGGCTGTATGAACCGGGAGCAAAGGCTTTCTGAGGACAAGCCTGCCTGCAAGGCATATCGCAGGCAGCGCACGGCGTAAAATCCAGCGGCCCGGCGGGGGTCAATTCCGCGTCCAGTAACATGGCTCTCAAGCGAACGCGGGTACCAAACTCAGGGGTGATGAGCAGGTTATTCCGGCCGATGACTCCCAGACCCGCGAGCACCGCGGCATCCTTAAGAGGCATACCGCCCTTTTCGATATGATAAGGCAGAGAAGAAGCCTTTATTTTGAACTTTTCACTCAACCACGGTTGCAGAATTTCCATGGTGCTTTGCAGGCTGCGGTTGCCTCTAGTCCCTCCTTTTTCCCCGTCCCACCAGTCAAGTTCCGGACGAGCCTCCTCATGCAGCAGGGCCAGTACGAGAACCGATTTCGCTTCCTCAGGCCAGTTAGCCTCACCCCGCGTCTGGTAGTAAGGTGACTTCAGCAAGGAGGCGATGCTTGTTAACCCGGCTAAAGAGGCTCCGGATGATTTGGCCTTGTCAATAATCAAACTGCTCAGGTTTGTTTGCGTGCGGGAAGCCATGGGAAACCTCCTGAATGGTCAACCGGATTTGGTTTGAAGGGAAACGAAAGGGTGGTTATTGTCCTCATTAATAGCTCAAAGGAAGCAAACTGGCCTAGATCGCTACGAGGGGTCAAGATTTTTCATCAATCCACGCCTCGATTTTTACGACGGCCTGCTTGACTTTATCCAGATCAGCGCCCTGAACTGTTTCAATCAATCCCTCGGCCTTGTCCTCCTCGATGCCGAGTTGCTTAGCTACATAAAAGCTGTCTATTGATTCTTCCGGGTGCCCGGTCCCGCAGCCTGTGAAAGCCCCAACCAGCCCCTCGTCTGCAAAAATAGGCACCACGAACCTTAAAAGACCAAGCTCACAAAAATCAATGAGAGATTCTTTCGTTTTTTCCACCTCCTTGAGCATCCTCTGGCTCGTCAGGGAACAGATGAATTTGAGGGAGTCCTCCTTGTCCCTGATCAATGCGCAGAGAGGATTATGAGTGCCTCCATTCAGTAGTATTGTCCCCTGCGGATCAACGTAACTGGTGGTCATCTTGAGTTCTTCTGAGACCTCATCTAGCAGGGCCTGAATTTCCTCGTTTGAACGCCATAGATTCATCTCTGACGCTTGCTCCTTTTCATTGAAATACTATTCTTTTCTTACAGAACGGCTAGCAAATTCATGGGATCAAGTCAAGAGGAAATTTCGTAAACCTCGATTCAGCTAGCCCACCCGAGGACGCGGTGCGCAGGATTTAGTGGGTTGAGGCATAGGTCATGAAGTAGTGATAAAAGGCGGCAATAACCAGGGCGTGGGTAATATCACCCTGGGCGATCATCCTGGGAATCTGATCCAGGTTGACCTTAACCAGTTCGAGGTCCTCAGTTCCATCCAGCTTGGTTGGAGCGCCCGGAGCCGCCGGAATGACGTCTTGAGCGAGAAAGGTGTAGCAATAGTTGTCAAATAAGGCCGGATTAGGTTCGACTCGCCCTAAAGGAATGATGGCTGAACCTTGGTAACCCGTCTCTTCGATTAATTCTCTGGCGCCGGCTTCTGCGGGCGTCTCCCCCGGGTCAACCATGCCGCCCGGTATCTCGAGGGACATCATCCTGGTCCCATGTCTGAATTGTCGGACCAGAAGAATTTGCCTGTCTTTAGTCAGGGGAATGATATTGACCCAGTCTCCGGCCTCGAGCAGGTAAAAGTCGTGTTCCCGGCCGGTTACGGGTGAGGTGAACGTCTCTGTTTTCAAGGTAAAGATGGGGTTTTCAGATACGATCCGTGAGCGGGTACTGACCCAAGGGCGAGGTTTGGTGCTATTTCTGGTAGACATTTAATTTACTTTCTCTTGTCGCTGATCAGACATTTCATGGGACCGGGGCCACTCTTAAGCCTCATCCATAGCCTCATCCATCCCAAAATGGCCTTAGCCGAATCCGAAGAGTTCAAGTAGTTGGCTCCATATTTCCTCTTTACCTTCACCGGTTTTGGCGGAAAAAATCAGCGGTAGGTTTGTCAGGTTCAGCTCGCGTTGAACTGCCGCGGCTCGAGCCGGTCTTTTGCCACGGCTGAGCTTGTCCGCTTTGGTCAACACCACCAGCGGCGGCACACCACGATCCTTTAGCCAGGCTAAAAGATTGTGCTCTTCGACCTGCGGTTCCCGGCGGATGTCCAGGATCAAGACAAGGGTTCTTAAATCCCGGTCAGAAAGGAGGTATCCTTCCACCATGGGCCGCCAGCTGGCCTGGACGGTCCTCGGAACCCGCGCAAAGCCATAGCCGGGCAGGTCCACGAAATATATTTCATTGTTTATATCGAAAAAGTTGACGGTCTGAGTTCGACCCGGGGTGCGGCTGGTTCGGGCCAGACTTTTCCGAGCTAGAAGGCTGTTAATCAGGGATGACTTACCCACATTTGATCGGCCGGCAAAGGCTGCTTCAGGCTGGCCTGGAGCTGGAAACTGACCCGGCCTCACGGCGCTGATGAGGAACCTGGCCTCGCGGATGGGATAAGAAGGCGGCATGGCTTTAAAGATTGTCTGCACAAGGGCGACCCTCGAGGTATTCCCCCAGTCGGTGAAGTCCTTCAGCGATGTTCTCAATGGAATTAGCATATGAGAAGCGGAGATATCCTTCAGCATTGGTCCCGAAATCAATGCCCGGGCAAACGCCCACATGGGCTCTCTCCAGAATATCAAAGGCCAAGGCATAGGAGTCAGGGTTCAGGTGACGGGCGTTGACCAGGATATAAAAAGCCCCGGTTGGTTCGACTTTGATTTTAAATCCCAGGTCGCGGAGACCCTGAATGAGGAAGCAGCGTCTTTCATCATAAATAGTCCGCATGCGATCTACGTCCGGCCCGGCTTCTTTCAGGGCGGCCAGACCGGCCCATTGGGAAATGGCGCTCGCTGAAATAAAGAAGTTTTGCTGGATCTTCTGCATGGGGCGAATGAATTCCGCTGGAGCTATAATATATCCCAGACGCCAGCCGGTCATGGCGTAGAGTTTGGAAAAGCCGTTAAGGACCACGGCGTGGTCCGTGAATTCGAGGATGGAATGCTCCTGTTCCTGGCCATAGACCAGACCGTGGTAGATTTCATCGGATACGACCAAGGGGGACATCTCGGCGATTTTGCGTATCCGGTTCGGAGAAAGCAGCTGCCCGGTCGGGTTGGCCGGTGAGTTAATAAAGACGGCCCTGGTTTTGGGAGAGAGCCGTTCCTTAATGGTGTCGGGCCGGTATTGAAAGCCGTCCTCTTCGTCCACCCTGACGAAGACAGGCTTGCTGCCAAAGAAGCGGACAAAATTGGGATAACAGGCATAGTGCGGGTCGGAAATGATAACTTCATCGTCTGCCTCAAGTAGCGTGGCAAAGAGCATGAACATGGCCGGTGAGGTGCCAGAGGTAATGATAATGTTATCTGCGGAGACATTGACACCGTATCGGTTAAAATAATGTTCAGCCACGGCCTCTCTTAGTTCTAGGAGGCCCAGGCTGTGCGTGTAGTGAGTTTTGCCTTCAGTCATGGCCTTACGGCCTGCCTCCAGGATGCACTCCGGGGTGTCAAAGTCGGGTTCACCTATTTCGAGATGGATAATGTTGATCCCGGCCCGTTCCATCTCCTGGGCCTTCTCCATGACATCCATAACGATAAAGGGCGGAATGTCTCTGGCTCGGCAGGTGATCGTGTCCATAATTAAAGCTAATCAGGAAGCTCATTCAGCCTCTGTTGGGCTGATTCGCTCAGGGTGGTATTTGGGGCGATTTTGATGACCTGGCTCAAGGCTTGCCGGGCCTTTTTGCGCTGACCCATCTCCAGGTAAGCCTCAGCCATCTTAAAGTAGGCGATAGCATAATTCGGCGCATACTCGGTCGCCTTTTCAAAGGCCTTGGCAGCCTCTTGATAATTCCCCATAACCATATAGGCTCGGCCGAGGTTGTTGTGCGCGATACTGTAACTCGGGGCAGTTTCAATAGACTTCTTGAAAGCAGCTACGGCCTGGCCGTAAAGGCTCTGTTCAAAGTAAACCAGGCCGATGTTATTGTGAGCAAAGTGCGGGGTGGCATACAAAATGTCAGACAATGCCTGGTTGAATTCAGCCAGGGCTTCAGGATACCGCCTCATGGCCAGATAGACCGTTCCCAGGTTATTGTGAGCGTCAGAAAAATCTTTTCTAAGGGCCAGAGCCTGTTCAAGGTGGGCCACCGCCGCCGGGTATCGCTTCTTGGCCATAAAAGCCAGACCCAGGTGGTTCTGAACATCCGCGTTTTTAGGATTATATTTTTCGGCCATGAGCAGTTCCTTGAGGGCCGGCGTCGTGAGTCCTCTCCTCAAATGCGCGGCTCCCAGACTAAGGTGGGCTCTGGCCTTGGCCGGGTTCTTTTTAATTGGCGCGCCTTCGCCTGTGAGTTCAGGGGAAGAGGCACAGCCGGAACAGAATAAGACCAGCGTCAACGCAATAATGATTCTTTTTACAATCATGGCCTGATTAAATTACCTTGTTGAGCGAGTATTCAATGATACCTTCTGCTCCCCGTTTGATCAACTCGGGGATGAGTTCCCGGACCTTGGCTTGAGATACGATTGACTCTACAGATAACCAGTCGGTTTGATGAAGATGGGCCACCGTGGGCGCGGTAAGGCTCGGTAAAATTTCAACGACTTTTTCGATGTTCTTCTGTTGAACGTTCATCTTCAGGCCGACGAGCCTTTCCGCCCTGAGCGCCCCTTTCAGCAAGGTAGCCATCTCCTGAACTTTATTCTTCTTCCAGTCATCCTCCCAGGCTTGCAGATTCATGATGAGCTGGGTGTTGGTTTCCAGGAGCTCGTGGATGACGTTCAGGCCGTGAGCGCGAAGGGTGCTGCCTGTTTCAGTTACCTCAACCACCGCATCAGCCAACCCGGAAACGACCTTGGCCTCAGTAGCGCCCCACGAGAATTGGACCTTCACATGGATGTTTCGCTCCTTGAAGTAACGCTCTGTGAAATTGACCAGTTCGGTTGCAATTTTTTTGCCTTCCAGGTCCTTGAGCTCCTTGATGTCCGAATCGGAAGGCACGGCCAGAACCCATCGGGCCGGCCGGTCGCTCGACTTGGAGTAAACCAGATCGGTGACGACCTTGACCTTGCTGTCGTTTTCCAGGATCCAGTCCAGGCCGGTCAGCCCCGCGTCCAGCGTTCCCTGTTCAACATATTGAGACATCTCCTGGGCTCGGCAGATGGTGCAGACGATCTCATCGTCATCAATCTCCGGGAAATAATTACGGCTGTTGATCTTGATCTTCCAGCCGGATTTTGCAAACAGAGCTATGGTTGCCTTTTCCAGGCTGCCTTTGGGAATTCCCAGCTTGAGTACTTTGTCGCTCACTTGCCGTAAACCTCCTGAGGGTCGAATATTGGCTGGCCTTCCTTCTGAAAGACTCGACCTGACCAGCGATAATGGAAACAGCTGCGATATCCGGTATGGCAGGCAGCGCCTCCGATCTGGTCAACCTTGACCAGAATGGCGTCGCCGTCGCAGTCGAGGCGGAGTTCCTTCAATATTTGAACGTGGCCGGAAGTTGCGCCCTTGTGCCATAATTCCCGGCGAGATCTGCTCCAGTAATGAACCTCCCCGGTCTCGATCGTCTTTTTCAGTGCTTCTTTATTCATGTACGCCACCATCAGGACCTCCCCGGTTGCGGCGTCCTGAGCAATGGTCGGGATGAGGCCTCCGCTTTTTTCAAAGTCAGGCTTTATTGCTTCTTTTTCTTCCCCTGCCAATTATTGATCCTCCAGTGAAGTACCAGGTTCAAGTATTGAATTAATCCTAAGTGACGGTGAATTGTCAAGATGAATAATCGCCAGGAGTTTTTTCTTTAATTTCAAGACCCGACCAGCTGCCCGCAGGCGGCGGAGATATCCTGCCCCTTGCTCCGGCGGATAATCGCGATGTAGTGCTTTGCGATCAGAGCCTTCTGGAAAGCCATGATCCTGTCCTCAGGCGGGGCTTCAAATTCAGCGCCCGGATATGGATTAAAAGGAATGAGGTTCACCTTGCATCGAAGTCCGCTCATAAACCTGGTTAGCTGCCGGGCGTGCTGCTCCGAGTCATTCACTCCTGAAAGCAAAACATAAGCGATGGTAATCATGCGTCGTGAAGGAAGGGGGAAGGCTGCCAGCGCCTGGTGAAGTTCATCCAGAGGATAACGCCGATTCACGGGCATAAGAAAATCGCGGGTCTTATCATCAGCAGCGTTAAGAGAAACGGTCAGACTCACGGTCACTTCACTAGCCAGGCGTTTCAGCTCCGGGACAAGACCGACCGTAGAAAGGCTCACACGCCTTTTAAAAAGGTTCATCAGACCGGGTTCAGTCATAACCTTGATGGCCCGGACGACATTCTCGCGATTGGCCAGCGGCTCGCCCATACCCATAAAGACGATATTTTTCAATTTCTTATTATTCGGAAGGCTCTCCCGTACGCCGAGAATCTGGTTGACGATCTCCGCCTGGGTCAGATTACGCCTGAGCCCCAGCATGGCAGTGTGGCAAAAACGGCAGCCCATGGCGCAGCCAACCTGGGTGGACAGGCAAAGGGTCAAATAATCCCGCTCCGGAATAAGGACACTCTCTACCCTGGCCCCGTCGTCCAGTTCCCACAGAAATTTTCGGACGCCATCCTCAGATTGCTCTATTTTTAAACACCTGGCGCGGCTGATGCGGGCCGTTTTACTGATCCGGGCACGTAAATCCCTGGATAGATCGGTCATGGCCTCAAAGTCATGAACTCCGACGTTGAAAAGCCATTTCCTGATCTGACGGGCTCGAAAGGGCTTTTCACCCAGGGCGGCGGTAAATTTTTCCAGCCCCTCAAGATTCATCTCTTTCAGATCCTTCATGATCATGGCTTCAGTCACGGCCTGTCCTGAGTTTAGCCAGTTCCCAGACGTAATCGTAAAGGTGAAGGCCCTTGGAAGAGGCGATTATTTCGCCGTCTGTCACACCAATCTCACCGGCCATGTACTCCTTGAGGAGTTGAAGTCCCCCCAGGTTGGCTGGAAAGCCGTTCCATAAATCCCAGGAGCGGAAGTAGACCATGAAATGGAGCTTGCCATAACGGATACGGGTATCAACGCCACGCAAGCAGGGTGGGTCAGTCGAGGTGATCATCTCTGGCCCCCCCACGGCCATGTAGGCCTGGTTGGTCTCATGGCCATCTTCACGATACATGCGGATGACCTTTTCGATCTGGGGTTCGAGATATTCGCCATAGGTGTATTCCTCACCCGGACTCTTAACTGAAGTCATGAGATAGGGAAGGTACTCCTCCAGATAGCCGTCGGCCACAGGATTAGGGATGCCCAGAGCCGGTGGAATATCCGGCAGCAGGGGCCTGGTGCTCGGGTATTTGATCCTGACTGTAACATAATCAAACTCCAGCCTTTTCTGGCCGGTATAACTTCCACGGTCAATAGTGTACTCGTAACCCTTATCCAGAATGGCATACACACACTGAAACCAGGCATCGGGCAGATCACGGGCTTCGATATAGCAAATCTGCAACTCATGTCTGTCAGTCATTCTATTCCTTTCAGTCCCTCCCACAGGGCTCGCTCCAACGTCAGTCCCTCCAAGGCACTGGCCGCGCCCTGGGATAGATGCCAAACCGATCCGAAGGCAATATGGGTCAAACGGGCTTCGGCCTCGGGGCTGGCGATTCGACTCAAGGCCTGAAAACAGGTTTTGAGC
Organism: Deltaproteobacteria bacterium; assembly: GCA_019308995.1. Lineage (NCBI taxonomy): Bacteria > Pseudomonadati > Myxococcota > Myxococcia > Deltaproteobacteria bacterium. Next base: position 54,884 of record JAFDHD010000003.1, read on the forward strand.
ATCAGGTCAGAAGCGTCCGGATGGTTGATAATTTCTATCAGTAGAGGCACGGCCCCGGCGTATTTGGCCTGGCCGAAAAAGTCAGCCGCCTCCCGGAACATGGCCTGATTCCCGGTAAGATCATTAATTTTGTGTTGAACTGTTTCAAGAATCCGGCTCCACATGCCTTTTCCATTAAGCCTGGTCAAGGCTTCCAGGGCGGCGCGCCGGATGAAGTGGGCCTCTCTGGGCTGCGGCCACTTACGCGACCAGAGCTCAAAGATCGCTTCTTCTGAAGCCTGGTCTCCGAGACGGCCAAGCGATCGGATCACTTCGGCCACCAGGTCGGCCTGGCCCGAACCCAGTTTATTTTCGGACAACATCCGAGCCAGAAAGGCGCGAAAGGCCGCCGGAACTTGCGGTTCCTGTCTGAAATTCCCGAGAGCCCGGACGACCAGGATTGGATCCGGGCCGGTTTTTTCACTCACTTTTTTTTGCGGCACCGGATGAAGGGGAATCCTCTCCAGTTTTTCCGGTGAAAGCTTGTGAGGCGGAAGCCTGGATTCTTTAACTGAAGTTTTAAAGGCGGTCAGCAGAATGGGGAGAGCCTTGGTCAGGTTCAGGGCTCCGGCCAGGCGAACTATTTCAGGCCCCAGATTCCCTTGCTCGAGTTCATGCAGGATTATGGAAGCGGCCCAGGTATCGTCAGTGGACAGGGCCTTGAAAAACAAGTCCTGACTTATGGCCCTCTCTTTCATGGCCTTTGAACCTTGAAGCGCGATCAGGAGAGTGGCAGCTTCCAGTTTTTCTTCCGAAGAACCGTGTTTCAGGTTTTTTACCAAGGTATCTATTTCCTGGTTGATGAATTCCTCATTGTCCAATGTTTCTAAGGCCCGGGAGAGAAGGAGAACGATGCCTTTTTTTTCATTTATTGCCGTTTCAGGCGAATGCAGGCGAAACCGAAGGATTTGATTTGCGGTATAATTCTGCCCCAGGCGGCCCAGGAGGGCCATGGTGTGCTCCATGAGAGTGGTTTCCGCCTCGCTCAAGGCCGCGTCCATTTTTTTGAGGTTTAGTTCACCAGATAGAGCCAGAAGGATCCAACAGGCCTGATCGAGGAGTTTGACACGAGCCGCTTCTGATTCCAGCCAGGCCGGGTCCACATCATAAGCCCCAAGGGAACGCATTTTCTGTAACTGAGTCACATGAACCGGAGGCAGATAGGCCTCATGCTCTGCATGGTAAGCCTTTTCAATTTTCTTCAGAAGGGGGGAGGAAGAAGCTATGGCCTTAATTTCCGCTCCAGTCAGGCTGGGAAGAACGATTTCCGTATTCAGGTCCATGAGCAGCCCGGCCTTCACCTCCGGCTTAATCCGCACTTCACTGAAGACACGATCCAGCCAGGCCAGCTTGACGTACTTCGGCAGGTACCCCAGCTCCGGGTCCTGGCAAATTTGAAAAAAAATTCTTTCTGTCAGCCGAGGTAAAGCAGCACGCCCAAGGCTTTGGCCGTCTTGGTGAGATCGGGAGAAGCCCTTATAGAGGTCGCGATCAGACACGGCGGATTCTTTCTCCTCGACCTCATAAGTTTTGCTGAAAATGAGGCCGCCGCCTTTGAGACTGAGGATGTTAAGCTCAATCTCAAGGGTGTAGCTGATCTCACCGGCAGGGATCAGCCAGCCGCCGAGATCGAAATGGCCGTGGCTGATAAGGGTGCCCAAGGCGGAAAACGGAAGGAAAGCCGCGTCCAGCAAGGCGCGTGGCGCCATAAAAGAACTCCTGGCCGTTTTCTTTATATCCAGCCTTTTTATCTCCAGACCCAAAGCCAGGTCCGTGTCCAGTCCGCGCAGAGGAAAGGCTGACCACTTGAAGCCCGACTGTTCTGGCAGCGGCCCGGTGTAAGTCCTGATGGCAGAAAAAAGGCTCTGGCGTAAAAAGATCTTTTTACCCGGAGCAGTTATTTCCTCGGCCGGAATGATGATGGTGGCCCGGTTCTCCAGGTCAGGAAACTCATCATCGCCCGGATACTTTCTCGAATCCAGAACCGGCAGGAGGGTGACCTCCAGACCGGTGCGCTGGTAAGCGGCCGTTTCCAGCAGAGAAGGGGGCCTGACCTGTCTCGAAGCACAGGCAGGAAGCAGCATCATGACTGGAAGTATGATGACAAGGAGTCTTTTCAATTGAGACCGCCCTTCCCCAAAAAAATGATGAGATTTGAACCTGATTATACCTGTCTTTCTGTGCGGGAACAAGGTTGGTGACGAGGACGCCGTTCTTTCATCAAACATGGGCGAGGATAATCCCCGCCCATTGAAGTATTAACCAGTTATCTGATTTCAGGCCGTTTAAAACGGTCGGCTCAGCAAGGCGGCTGCGCCCAATTCCTCTTCAATCCTGAGAAGACGGTTGTATTTGGCAATACGCTCCGACCGGCTGAGAGAACCGGTCTTGATCTGGCCTGTGCCCGCAGCCACGGCCAGATCGGCAATAAAGGTGTCCTCGGTCTCGCCGGAGCGATGGGAGACCACGGCCGTGAAACCGGCTTGATGGGCCATCTCGACCGCCTGAAGCGTTTCAGTCACCGTCCCGATCTGATTGAGTTTGATCAGAATTGAATTAGCAGCCTTTTCTTTAATCCCCCGGCTCAGCCGCCTGGTGTTGGTGACAAAAAGGTCGTCCCCGACTATTTGAATCTTTTGGCCCAGCTTTTTATTCATGGCGCTCCATCCGTCCCAGTCGTCTTCGTCCAGACCGTCCTCAATGGAGCGAATGGGGTATTTTTCAGTCCATATTTTATAAAGCTCGATCATGCGTGCCGAGCTTCGGGCTGAACCGTCTGATTTGTGAAAGACGTACTTCTTTCTTCTTTTATTGTAAAAGGAACTGGCCGCTGCATCGAGGCAAAGAACCACATCCTTGCCCACTTCGTATCCAGCGGCCTTGATGGCCTTGAGAATGACCTCGATCGCCTCATCGTTGGACTTGAGATCCGGGGCAAAACCACCCTCATCGCCCACGGCCGTGGATAATCCCCCCTTGTCCAGAACCTTTTTCAAGGCGTGGAAGACCTCCGCTCCAGCCCGCAGCGCCTGGGCAAAGGTATCCCCCACCAGAGGCATGATCATGAACTCCTGGATATCCACATTATTGCCCGCATGCTCTCCACCGTTTAAGATGTTCATCATCGGCCGAGGCAGTTCACGGGCGCTGGTTCCGCCCAGGTACCGGTATAGCGGCAGAACACATGCCTCAGCCGCGGCCCGGGCCACGGCCATGGAGACACCGAGGATGGCATTGGCGCCTAAGGACTCCTTGTTCTCGGTGCCATCCAGCTCGATCATGGTCTGGTCAATCAGGGCTTGATTCAGGCCGTCCATGCCAAGGAGCTTGGGTGAAATAACTTTGTCAACATTACTGACCGCCTTGAGCACGCCTTTGCCTTTGTATCTTTTTTTGTTCTTGTCCCTTAATTCCAGAGCTTCATGGATACCGGTGGAAGCCCCTGAAGGCACCGCGGCCCGTCCGAAAGAGCCATCCTCCAGCCAGACATCCACTTCTACGGTGGGGTTGCCTCGAGAATCCAAAATCTCCCGCGCCTTGATTTCAACAATGGCTAGCATGTCGGCCTCCTTAACAATGTGAAGTATTTTTCTAAATAATTAAACAACCGCCTGTCAGATTAAAGTTATAATAAACCAAACTGGTTTGACAATCGAAATCTTATGATGCCTGGGATTGCCTATTTTCCAGGAGAGGCAGAGAGATGCTGCCGGCCGCCCGCTTTGTCTAAATCAACAGTGTTCCTGGACAGTCATGCCCGCCAGAGCAGGACCCCATCTTGGCCTAATTTCATCTCTCCATTAAAACGCGGTCATCCTCAAATGCCCGGATTTGAATCTGGCAAGGGGTTGTTTCCGTGTCAATCAAGGCATAGGAAGGCGGAGCGCCCTTTTTGTCTGCGGTCTTTAGATGGCCGGGGTTGACCCAGAGTATACCTGCCCGTTCTTCGATGACCGGTAAGTGGCTGTGGCCGAACAGGACGAGGTCCGGTTTTTTTTCTCGAGCCAGTTCCGCCGGGTCCCCGTCTTCGGGGCGGTCGTTCTTGTGGGGCGCATCAGCGTGGGTCAGGAGAATCTTGAGGCCGCCCAGCTCGGAGAAGAGGCGATTGGGAATGTCCGGGTCCTGATAATAGTCGCTGAAGACTCCGGGTACCCGTAAGACTTCCAGGCCTGCCTCTGAAAGGACGTCCGCGTCATCATAATCGTCCCCCAGGTGAATGACATGTTTGATTCCAATGTTGCAAAGATGTTCGGCCAGTCGGCGGACATTATCCGTTTCCCCGTGACTATCGCTAATTACAGCAAATTTCATGATTCCCTCCTGTGCGAGGCTGTCTATTTATCATCTAATATCATGGCCTGGGTCCGGCCTGGGCCAGGGAGGCTAAAGCCGGATTTTGCCAGACATCTCCATTCTTACTGGGCGCGGGAAGTTCTCCCTTTTTTTAGTTGATCGCGGCCAGAGTTCAGCCAGAGGTAAGGGCCAGTTCCTCTCCATTGGCCGCAGCCTGCAGGCGCATTCCAGATTATTTTGCACCCAGGGACTTTATTTTTAAACAAAAAACGACTTAAAGGAAAATATATCAAAGCAGACAGATTATGCATCCTTTTTTTTAAAGAGAGTTTTTACGAAAAGTTCCAGAGCTTCTCTTGGTACTCAACAAATTTGATGATCAATTTTTTGTGTCTTTCGGAAAAGGCGGGTTGAGAGAGGTCTAGCCTCCGAAAACCTAATGGCAAAGCTGCTTATGACCTCAAACGATAAAAAAACTTGACAGACATGGATATTAAGATAACTTAGAGAGACTAACATTCGGGGGTTTTAAATCCACCCTGTGTATAAGGAGCGTCTAGATGGGAAATAACGATGGCAGAAAAATCTTTACTGGTGCGAGTAAATATGTCCTTGATACTGAACTGGCCAAGATCGTCAACATCTCCATGGCCCTGGAGATGCCTCTTCTGCTCAAAGGTGAGCCGGGCACGGGCAAGACGACCCTGGCCCACGCCATTGCCGAGGCCTTGAACATGCCTCTCATTGTGCTCAACGTTAAGTCTAATATGAAGCTCGTGGATGCACTTTATCTATACGATACCCTGACCAGACTTAATGACAGCCGGTTCGGTGACACGGACCGGGACGTGAGCAACATCGAGGAGTATATCCGTATGGGTAAGATCGGCCAGTCCTTTGTGAACGATGAGCGCGTGGTACTGCTCATAGATGAGATTGATAAAGCGGATTCCGATTTTCAGGATGACATGCTGGATATCCTGGATCAGATGGAGTTTGACATCATCGAAATTGACAAGACCATGAACGCCAAATTTCGGCCGGTCATCATCATCACCTCCAACGCCAAGAAGGACCTTTCCGATCCGTTTCTGGGGCGGTGTAATTTTCATCATATTGCCTTCCCCTCACCGGAATTAATGCGGGAGATAATAGACGTCCACTTCCCGGACGTGGACCAGAAACTGGAAACCGCAGCCATCCAGACATTTTACCGGCTGCGTGAGATTGAAGGGGTTGAAAAAAAACCGGCCACGCGGGAACTGATTAACTGGATTCGAGCTTTGGAGGCAGATCCGGATTTTGACATCAAAGAAATAGATAAGGTTCCTTACCTGGGTGTGCTTTATAAAAAGAGCCAGGACTACCAGATCGCTGAATATCAGATTCGGGGAGAGCGCGTCCGGAGAGTGGGCCGGTTGCGGTAAGTTAGATGTTTATTGGTTTCTTTTATGAGTTGCGTGAGATTGGGGTGACTGTGACGCCCACCTCGTTTTTACGCCTGCAGCAGGCCCTGACGAGCGGGCTCATCACCAGTCTGGAAGATTTTTATACTGGAGCGCGGGCCATTCTGGTTAAAAGCGAGCGTTACTTCGATCTCTACGATCAGATTTTTGCCCATTACTTCAAGGGAGTCGCATTGCCCGATCTCCAGGGGATTGATCTGGAAGCCGCGGCCAGGGCCCTGCTTCAGGAATGGCTCAAGGACCCGGAAAGCCTGGCTGAGGCCCTGGGAATTGATCCGGAAGAGCTGAAAAAGCTTACTCCTGAGGAGTTGATTCAGTACTTCCTGGATCGGTTAAAAGAACAGACTGAGGCTCATCACGGCGGCGATAAATGGATCGGCACGCGGGGGACCTCACCGGTGGGCCACTCAGGTGAGCATCCCGAAGGGATGAGGGTTGGCGGCGTTGGCGGGAATTTTTCCGCGGTAAAGGTTGCCTTGGATCGGCGCTATAAAGATTACTCCATCGGGGGCCTTCTGACCAAGCCCCAGATCGGCGAGGCTTTAAAAAGACTTCGCTACATGATTCCGACCGGACCGATGGATGAAGTCAATGTGGACGAAACCATCCGGGAAACCATTAGAAACGGCGGAGAGATTGAAATCATTTTTGATCGCAGGCTAAAGGACCGCCTCAAGATCATCCTGATGATAGACAATGGCGGGTGGTCCATGGAGCCCTTTGTGGAAGTCGTCCAAACCCTGTTCGATTATGCTCAAAGCCAGTTCAAGGAAATAAAGACATACTATTTTCATAACACCATCTATGATAACGTCTGGGAAGACCCGCCGCGAATGAGAAAACCCGTCCACATCACTGAGTTCGCTCGCTCTGATCCTGATTCCCGGCTGATTATCGTTGGGGACGCCAGCATGGCCCCATATGAACTCCTGGCCAGTGACGGCTCGATTTATATTGATGAACGAAGCGGCCGGCCCAGCATGGAGCAATTGCGATTCCTGACGGATTGTTTTCCCCATTCGATGTGGCTCAATCCCGTCATGGCTGACCGGTGGCAATGGACCAGGACGATCGGGGAGATTGCCGCCTTCTTTCCGATGTTTGAATTGTCCCTGGACGGTTTGGAAAAGGGTGTGGTTCATTTGATGAAGAAGAATTAAAGCTTCACCTGCCCTTGTTTTTTTTCATGAACATGTGACGCCAGGACTTAGATCAGCATCTTGACTATGACGCCGACAGGTATCCCGCGGACACGGACTTGTCTATAATTGATTGGGCATACTGCCAGAGAATCTTTGAACCCTCGCCAATATTGGCGTTGCGCGCCAGCACCTGGTCCCGGGTGATATCGTGCTCCTTCCAGCTTTTACCCTGGGTATGATAATTGTGCAGCAGCGGCATCAAGCGATCGAGAGCGGCTGCGAACTTTGCCTCCGGTGAAATACCTGTTTCATACTCCTCCCAGAGTTCAACCAGCTCTTTCGCCTGATCTTCAGGCAGCAGGCTGAAAATCCTTTCCGCGGCTCGAGATTCTCGCTCCTTCTGATCCAGGGCCCCGGCTTCGTCATAGCAGTATGTGTCTCCGGCGTCTATCTCCACGAGGTCGTGAACCAGGAGCATTTGCAACACGTGGGCCAGATCCACCTGTTCCGCGGCATGTTCCGACAAGACCAGGGCCATTACGGCCACATGCCAGCTGTGCTCGGCCGAATTTTCTCGCCGTTCGGCATTGACAAGACGGGACTGTCGAAGAACACTCTTTAGCTTATCAATCTCAACCAGAAACCGTATCTGTTCCTTCAAACGATGCGTGCCCATTTTGATGCCTTTCCGGTACAGAACCGCAAACGAAGTGTTTTTTAGCCAGCCTCTATCTTCAGGCCTAGCGCCTTGATTTTTTTATGCAAACTGGTTCGATCCAGACCGATGGCTTCGGCGGTCTGGGTGACGTTGCCTTTATATTTGGTTAACCTGGACTGGATGTATTCACGCTCAGCCAGAGCCTTGGCCTCTCTCAGGGTCGGCACGGCCAGAATGTCGGGAAATGATGCGGGGCGTGAGGAAGGTAAGGCCGCGCTGGGCATCAGGTCCACTAATTCGATCACCGCGCCCGGGGACATAATGACCAGCCGTTCCACGTAATTTTTAAGTTCACGGACATTGCCCGGCCAGTCGTGGGCGGTCAGGGCTTCAAGCGCCTTCTGGCTGATGGTCTTGGATACGACATTATTTTTTCTGGAAAATTCTTCCAGGAAATCCTGAATCAGGATCGGAATATCTTCCTTGCGTTCTTTCAGGGGTGGAACGTGAATCGGGATGACGTTGAGCCTGTAATAGAGATCCTCCCGGAAGCTGCCTTGGGCGATCTCCTCCTCCAGGTCCTTATTGGTTGCCGCGATGACCCGCACGTCAACCTGAATGGTCTTTGTCCCGCCGACGCGCTCAAGTTTTTGTTCCTGCAGGATACGAAGGATTTTGGACTGTGTTTTAAGACTCATATCTCCGATTTCATCGAGGAAAAGGGTGCCATGGTTGGCCAGGTCGAACCGGCCGCGTCTGGCCTGGCCTGCGCCGGTGAAGGCGCCTTTTTCATGACCAAAGAGTTCACTTTCGATCAGTTCATCCGGAATTGCCGCGCAGTTGACTTCGACCATCGGTTTATCCGCCCGCTTACTTAAACGATGAATGGTGTGGGCCACCAGTTCTTTGCCCGTGCCATTTTTCCCGGTGATCAGGACCCAGGCGTTAGTAGGAGCCACTATTTCGATCTGTTTTTTAAGGTTTTGCATGGCCGAGCTTCGGCCCGTGAGCTTGAAGCGTTTCGCCGCCTGATTTTTCAGGAGAACATTCTCTTCTGCTAAACGGTGGTAATTCAGGCAATGTTCGATCACCAGAAGGATTTTATCGTAAGAGAGCGGTTTCTCGATGTAGTCATATGCCCCCATCTTGGTGGCTTTGACCGCCGTTTCGATATTCCCATGTCCGGAGATCATGACCACAGGCAGATAAGGGTGCTCTCTTTGAAGGTGTGCCAATACATCCAGACCTTGCTCAGACCCTTCCATCCAGATATCGAGCAGAACCAGGTCTGGCATAACCGCCTCGATCCGATCCAGGACCTCACTACCGTTTGTGGCCAGGGTGACATTGAAGCCTTCATCGCGCAGGATACCTTCGAGAGACTGGCGAATATCCTCTTCGTCGTCCACAACTAGTATCGTTTTCTCCATCTGCCTTTCCTCAGGTTCTGACGGGCATTTCGATAATGAACTTGGTGCCGCGGGGCTGGTTGTCCTGAACCCTGATGAAGCCGTTATGGTCGGCCACAATGGTGCTGACGATGGCCAGGCCCAGCCCGGTGCCTGACTTCCTCGCTGAAAAATAAGGGTCAAAGACCCTGTCCTTGTCCTGGGCGCTGATGCCGACGCCGTCGTCGGCCACTTCCAGGCGCATGATCTCGAGAGTTTGATCGTAGGACAGGTTGATCTCGATATGACCATGGTTATCCACCGCGGCCACGGCGTTGTCCAGGAGATTGATCAGCACACGTTTCATTTGTTCCCGGTCCAGATTGAAGGCTGGCTGGCTGGGGTCTTTTATCAGGCTAAAGTCCACATGCTGGTGGCCTTCCTTATACAGGACCAGGGTTTCTTCCACAAGTCGGGCCAGATCATTCAAGGTCAGGCGGGCCGCAGGCAACCTTGCAAAGTTGGAAAACTCATCAACCAGCCGTTTGAGTTCCTCGACCTGACGAATGATCATGTGGGTGCATTCGTTAAATATCTGGTCGTCATCGCCCAGGTGGCCACCGTAATGTTTACGCAGGCGCTGGGTTGAAAGCTGAATCGGCGTCAGAGGGTTTTTGACCTCATGAGCGATGCGCCGCGCCACCTCTCTCCAGGCGGCCATACGCTGGGCTTTCTCGAGCTCTGTCAGGTCGTCGAAAACCAAGACCATGCCCATGTCCTGATTCTGCTCGTCCTTGAGCAGGGTCAGATGAAGATGTAAACTCAAGGCCTGCTCACCGATCTTAATCCGGACCTGTTTCTCGGCCGAGCCTCGCGGGGAAGCCTTGGCAGCCTCGACAAGATCGTCAAGGGATTTAAGGTCGGGCGGCAGGAGATCCTGCAACTTCCGGCCAATAATCCGGTCGGCCTTGACCTTAATAATCTCCTCGGCCGAGTTGTTTATGGTGGTCGTATGACCGTGCGCATCCGTGGAAATGATGCCTGCCGTCACATTTTGAAGTACGATCTGGATGTAGCGTTGTCTCTGATCCAGTTCCGTATAACTCCTGGTCAGTTCAATATTCTTTTGAGTCAACTCGCTTTTGCTGGCCTTGAGATCCTTGGTCATTCGATTGAAGGAAGCGATCAGGGTCCCGACCTCATCGCTGGACTGAACATCAATAGTGAAATCATAATCCCCGCCGGCAATCCTTTGCGTACCCTCGGCCAGCCTCATGATCGGCCCGGTGATCCCGCTGGCGAGACGGAAGCCGAACCACGTTGCCGCGAAGATGATGAGCAGTGTTACCAGCGTTAAGGTGATGTAATGGTTGAGCCTGATGGGGTCCCTAAACTCCTTGAGTTCTCTGTATCCATCCAGCCCTCGGGCGATGGCCTGCAGCTTTCCGCTAAGCTGGATGGGATAAAAATAACTCACATCCATAACGGCCAGAACTCGTTCATCCCGGGCGGTCAAAGGCAGGAGAACATGGACCACGTCGCCTCGATCGGTGGAATCTATGATGGTGCGCGCCTGACGGAAAAGGGTGACATTCTTGAGAAGGTCTTCCGAAAGTGAAGGAATCAGGTTTGGAGAAACATCCTGGGCTCGAACTGTAACCATGGGCTCGTGGTTTTGGGAATAGAGCCGCACCTGCGAGAAGCTATATTCCTTGCGCTTATCCTCAAGATACGCTTCAAGCCGATCCATGGATTGGAGGCGGGCGAGTCCTTCTCTTTCCAAGGTTTTTCTGGTTTTTTCTCCAAAATCCAAGGCATATCCTCTCGTGAGGTCCATGAAGAACTGTCCTACTTTCAATGAGTCCGTCAGAGACTGTTCGACATTGGTGTTAAACCAGGCATTCTCGCTTGTGGCGATGAACTGGAGGGAGGTGAACAGGAGCAAGACCGTGGGAACGAGGGAGAGACTGATGAATGCCACCACCAGCTTGGTGCGCAGTTTGGCTCCGCTCAGTTGGCGCTGGGGGGCGAAAAAGAGCCGGTACAGGTTGCGCAGAACCAGGAAGATCAGGTAGATTAAAAGAATGGCGTTGACGTTAACGACGGTGAAGAAGAGGATACTGTTGGAGAGGGGGATATTCGGACCGAGCCGCACGACATTGGTTGCCAGAATGGTCAGGCCGATGACCACGAGTATGATGAAACCAATTAGCCCCAGTTCCAGGCGCATTTTTTTACGTTCCAGATAGGCCTGTCTTACAATATCTTTTTCCATGTCCATGACTAGACCCCTTTTGTTTGAAGTCCGTAAATTTGACTCAAACTCCGGAATCAAAGATGTTTAACCGATGAAAGAATCACCTCAGATATCTTTTTGAAACTATAAAAAAAGTTGCCCGGTAAAACAAGGCTATTCTTCATAGCGGGCCGGAAAAAGAGATTTAAAAGGAAGCGGGTTTTCTGTCAGGCAGTGGCCTGGGCGGCCTCTGTTTGATCAAAGGAGCGGGCTTGAGACGACTTTGCCAACGTTTCCAGTTTCCAGGCCCCGGGCGTGGCCATAAACTTGGTTAGCAAGGCATGATGCAGGGTGTGACCAGATTTGTGAGCATTGAAATGGCCGATAACGGGCGATCCCAGGAGAGATATGTCACCGATAAGATCAAGAATTTTATGACGAACAAACTCAGTCTCAAAACGCAGACCGCCTTCGTTAAGGATGCGAAAATGATCAATTACTATGGCGTTGTCCAATGATCCGCCCCGGGCAAAGCCATTTTTTTTCAGGTGCTCAACTTCATGCAGGAACCCGAATGTTCGAGCTCGACTGATTTCTTTCTCAAAAACCGGCCGGGAAAAGCACATCTGGTGGGATTGGTTTTTTAGCAAGGGGTGGTTGAAATTAATAGAATAATCAATGATAAATTTTGAGGCAGGCGCTAAGGAGATGGTTTTATCTCCATCGCTTACTGCCAGAGATTCCTGGACGATATAAAACTTCCTGGTCTTCTTCTGCCGCCTGAGTCCGGCCGTTTTGATGAGAAAAACGAAAGGTGCTGAGGAGCCGTCCATGATCGGGATTTCAGCCGAGTTGACCTCAATCCTGGTGTTGTCCACGCCCAAACCAGCCAAGGCCGATAAAAGATGTTCGACCGTAGATAAGGTAACGCCGTCCTTTCCCAGGGTCGTGGCCCGGCGAGTGTGGACTACGTTTGCCAGGCAGGCCTTAATAGCCGGTCCTCCGTTGAGATCCGTCCGCACAAAGACGATACCCGAATCTTCAGGCGCTGGATGTAAGGTCAGGTTGACCTTTTTCCCGGAATGGAGGCCGATCCCGATACACGAGACACTTTTTTTCAAGGTGCGCTGAACCGAGTTCTGCATGAATTCCCCCCAGATTTTTCATCATAAAATACATGGGCAAGGATCATGCCAGGAGCTGCTTTAAAAAAGGAAGCCGACTGCCTCTATATCTATTTAGATTTATTAATGATTTTTTCCAGATCCTGGAAAGCCTTTTTCATGACCAGGCCCAGGTGTGGCTAAATGACCACATCATCAAGTTGAAATTGCGGCTTTTGAGCCACATCTTCATTCCCCAAGCAGATCCCTGGCTCGTTCGAGATCCTCTGGTGTGTTGAGATTGATGAATGAAATCAGGTCAGGATCAAATTTTACGAGTTCTTCCTCGGTCACGAATTGAAAAACTACCCCTTGCCGCCTCAAATCCTGCAGGCGCGGCCTCTCGTGAGCCAGGAGTTTCAAGGCCGCCTTAAGGCAGCTTTTCGAATAAACCGCCACTAAAGGCTCCCAGCCGGCCGCATGCTGGGGAATCAGAGCGCGGGGACCATGGGGGGCTGTGAGCGCCTTCTGAGCCAGCAAGGTAAGTAATTCCGGTTTCACAAACGGCAGATCACAGGCCATGACCAGGGTCCAGGGGTAGTGCGCAAAAAAGAGGCCTGTGGCCAGACCTCCCAGAGGACCTCGACCCGGCACGAGATCCTGCACGATCTCGAGATCGCAATCAAAAAAATCAGTGGGACGGTTGGTGGCCAGGATAATTTCACGACAGATAGGGGTCAATTTCGACCTGATGCGGTCCAGGATGGTCTGCCCCGACAGTTCTACCTGAGCCTTGGGCCGACCCATGCGCTGGGAAGCGCCGCCGGCTAAAATCAGGCCTGTTATGTCGTATGGCGGTTCAGTCAAGCTCAAGCCAGAGTACAAAAAAACCTTAACAGTCGGTTACCAATGACCATGTTCCTTCTCAAGTATTGGTTCGGATTTCTGCTGGCGATTGAGATAAATAGCGCAGTGAGCGCACAGGCTGGCGTGCTCATTCTCTTCTCTGATCCGGACCTGCCAGCAGGGTTGGTGTGGATTGAGATATGCAAGACAGCTCTCTTTTGTGACGCATCCAAAAATGTTCCAACATGGGGCCATGACCAGGAGATGGCGAAGGCAGGCCAGGGTAAATCCTCGTTCGTGGATCAAATAGTTAACACGCTTGATCTGGAGGATATCAAAGTCTGTGTAGCGTCTGTTATTGGTCCTTACTTCTCGTTCGGGTTTGATGAAGCCTTCTCTCTCGTATTCCCTAATTCTTTTCTGGGATAGGTTAACACGCCGGGAAACCTCGTTAATCATGTAATAGTCCTGCTTTTCTAGACTCATCTCTTCCTGCTTCCCGGCTCGAACCCTAGGTCCTTCTTTTAAGTCTTGTGTCTAGGATATACTTTCTTTACAGTCGCCAAAAATACCACCATCTTCTAGTTGAAGCAAGAATTTTTCCAAAGCTCCAATGAAAAATCAGGGTTGAGAGGCATGGCTGAGAGGCAGAATGAATTCTTTTGGTTAAGCCCGCCGGCTTTTAAAAGCATGGTGTGCTTTTTATTCAACAACAGGTTATAATTATTAAAGATTTGTAATACGAGAATTCCGATTGACCTGATCGAGGCTAATAGGTATAGTGACTTATGTTGAGACATGATGGAGATACTTTTGAATGTTCGAGATAAAGAAAGGCGTGTATCTCAAAACCACCAAGACGACTCTAGGTATGGGAGTCACGGCTCGGGAACAGGAACTGAAGAGCTATTATTTGGCCGACATTCTGGATGAGAATAGGATACGCGTTCAGCTCCTGGATATCCATGGCAAGCCCTTGGCTCTCACAGAAGAGATCGGCATGGAAGAGTTTGAGGGTCATTTTGTTTTTCAGCCAGATTTTTATAAAAATTTAAAAAGTTTAGATGAAATAAAGGTTGATAGGATTATCACCAGAGCTGAGAAGCATTATGAGAATAACGAATACCTGAGCGCAGAGTATGAATACAAGCAGGCCCTGAGCCTTGAACCCATCCCTTTCTGAAGCAAAGAAACTTCTCCGTGAGGTCAGAGCCGCGGTTCCTTCAGGAACTGAGTGAGGCTTGATGAGGTGTTTGGCCGCGGTTATCAGCCTTATGGAAAGATGATTATCAACCAGAGCCCGGTTTTTGTGAGTCCTTCGCCCGGCTTTAGCAAATGACCCGAATAGCTTCGAGTGAGGCGTGTGACGTTAACTTGAGTTCTGGACCCTGCCCATGAATTGTCTTGACATCATTAGGTATAATAAATATATGGAACTGTCAGGCAAGCCTGCGCGAGGGTGGCGGAACTGGTAGACGCACTGGCCTTAGGAGCCAGCGGCCCTTGGCCGTAGGGGTTCGAGTCCCCTCTCTCGCACCAATACTGGCAAGTACCTGGAGATGAATATGGAGTTTACTTGGGAAGATATTGAAGCCACGAAAAAAAAGCTTGCGGTCGAAGCGCCTGCAAAGATGGTAGACACGCGCATGAAGGAAAGTCTGCAAGACATTCGTAAGAAAGCTAAATTAAAAGGATTTCGGCCAGGCAAGGCTCCTTTGAGCATGATCAAAAGGATTTATGGCCCTCAGGTCGAGCAGGAAGTAACCCAGAAATTGATCAATGAAGCCTTGCGTGAAGCCCTGGACAAGGCCAATCTGAGTTTGGCTTCTCCGGCCAACCTGGAAGAATCCAGCTATGTGGAGGGTGAGCCTTTTCGTTTCACTTTTTCGCTTGAAATCAAGCCTCAGTTTACGGTCAAAGGTTATGAAGAGCTTGAACTCGTCAGGGAGCCGGTTAAGATCACCCGGGAAATGGCCGATAAGAGACTTAGCCAGCTTCGCGAAGCATACGCCACCACCAAAGGCATTGAGGAAGAGCGCCCTCTTAAAACCGGAGATATTGCTGTGATAGACTATACAGCGTATATTGGCGGAGAGCCCCTGGAAGGTGGAACCAATCCCAGCTACCAGCTGGAGGTCGGCGCTGGAATTTTTGACTCCGATTTTGATTCCAACCTGGTCGGGCTTTCCAAAGGTGAAGACCGGGAGATCACCGTCACCTTTAAAGATGACTATTATAATCCGAAGCTAGCCGGTCAGGAAGTAAGATTTGAGGTAAAACTTCTGGACATAAAAGAGAAGATCCTGCCCGAGCTCGATGATGAATTCGCCAAGGATCTGGGAGGAGAATTTAAGAACCTCGATGATCTGAAAGAACAAATCAAGGCTGATCTGACCAAGGTGGAAGAACAGCGGGTCGAAGAACTCCTCCGGGGTCAATTGAGAGATAAACTCCTTGATCTTGTGGAATTCGAGATACCGGAAAGCATGGTTCAGCAGGAGATCAAGGCCATGGTGGCCAATACCAGGTTCAACTTCCAGCGCTCCGGGTTGACCCTCGAAGCTGCAGGCATGTCCGAGGAAAAACTGAAGGAAGAGTATGAGCCGGCTGCGGTTAAAATGGTTAAGACCAACTTGATTCTCGAAAGAATTGCACAAGATAAAGACCTGACTGTCACTGATGACGAGCTGAAGGCAGAGATGTTCCGGATGGCTCGAGAGACGGGGCAGCCTCTAGATAAAATAACGGAATTTTACAGTCAAAACCAAATGTTAGAACCAAAACGCCAGCAGCTCCTCATTGAAAAGACCTTGAATTATTTAATTGAAAATGCTAATATTAAAGACGTTGAGGAATCTTCTGCATCGGAAACTGAAGGCGCCTCTTCAGGATCTGGTGAAGATTCTGAGAAAGAACGTTCGTAATAACCTGTCAGTACTTAGGATGTAACAGATGGCTTTAATTCCCTTTGTCGTAGAACAGAGCAGCCGCGGAGAACGGGCGTATGACATATACTCCCGCCTGCTTAAAGACCGCATTGTCTTTTTAGGAACCGCTCTTGATAACAGTGTTGCCAACGTGATGGTGGCCCAGCTTCTATATTTAGAATCAGAGGACCCGGACAAGGATATAAACTTCTATGTCAATTCCCCGGGTGGGGACGTTACAGCCGGTCTAGCCATCTACGATACGATGCAGTATATCAAGCCTGACGTTTCGACCCTGGCCATGGGACAGGCTTCGAGCATGGGCGCATTATTGCTCGCCGGGGGAGCGAAAAAGAAGCGCTTCGCCTTGCCTCATTCTCGAATTCTCATCCATCAACCTTTGGGTGCGTTCCAAGGCCAGGCTACGGATATTGACATCCAGGCCCGTCAGGTTCTTAAGCTCAAGCAGGAGCTTAATGAGATTTTGGCCAAACATACCGGTCAAAACATCGAGAAGATTCAGACCGACACTGAACGCGACTTTTTTATGACCGCCGCTCAGGCCGTTGAATACGGCCTTGTTGACAAGGTTATTACTGAGCGCGAAATGAAGCCTTGAGACCGGAGGTAAGGTGAATGACCAAAACAGGTGATGGTAAGCTCTCAGATCTGCTTTGTTCCTTTTGTGGCAAGAGCCAGGATGAAGTCAAGAAATTGATTGCTGGCCCATCGGTTTATATTTGTGATGAGTGCATTGAGCTTTGTAACGACATCATTGCTGAGGAGTATGAACGAGAAGAGGGTGTCGCTGTTGACCAAATTCCCAAGCCAACTGAAATCAAGGATATTCTGGATGAATACGTTATTGGCCAGGAAACCGCGAAAAAGATCCTTGCCGTTGCGGTGAACAGCCATTATAAGCGCGTCGAGTCCAGGATTGATTTAGGGGACGTGGAACTGCAGAAGTCCAATATTCTGCTTGCCGGTCCCACCGGATCGGGTAAGACTCTGCTTGCCCATACTCTGGCCAGGATTCTCAATGTGCCCTTTACCATTGCTGACGCCACGACCTTGACCGAGGCCGGTTATGTGGGGGAGGATGTGGAGAATATCATCCTGAATCTCCTCCAGGCTGCGGATTATGACGTGGAAAGGGCCAGTAGAGGTATTGTATATATTGACGAGATAGACAAGGTCGCTCGCAAATCCGATAATCCGTCCATTACCCGAGATGTGTCCGGCGAAGGGGTTCAGCAAGCCTTGCTTAAAATCATCGAAGGCACCATGGCGGCTGTGCCTCCCAAGGGCGGACGCAAGCATCCACAGCAGGAGTTCGTCAAGGTTGATACGACTGACATCCTGTTTATTTGCGGTGGAGCTTTTGTGGGATTGGAGAGCATAATCAAGGCCCGTATTGGAATCAAGACCATGGGTTTTGGCGCGGATATCAAGACCAGCAAGGAAGAAGAAAACATCGGCGAAACCCTGGCCCAATGCCAGCCGGAGGATCTGCTTAAGTTCGGACTGATTCCCGAGTTTATCGGTCGTTTGCCTGTCATTGCTACGCTGAACGAATTGGACGAAAACGCCCTGATTCGCATTCTCAAGGAGCCGAAAAACTCGCTGGAGAAGCAGTACAGGAAGCTCTTTGAGTTCGAAGGTGTGAAGTTGAAATTCACAGAAGGCGCATTGACCGCGATCGCCAAGGAAGCCCTAAAGCGTAAGTCCGGCGCCCGAGGTCTCAGAGCGATCATGGAAAAGGCGATGCTCGATATCATGTACGAGCTGCCGTCGCTTAATAATGTTCATGAGTGTGTTGTGAGCGAAGAAGTGATTCTTAAGGGTGAACAGCCTATTCTGTTATACGAGCAGCAGGTCGAAACAGCATAATCATTCCTCTCTCGCAGAACCGCCTGATTCGGAGGCCAACTGCTCGGGGCAGCCAAGGCGCGGCGGTTGCTTTTTCATAGTAACCCGGGCTGTACTCAGCTAGACATTAGAAAAACCATAAGGATATAACAATGCTTTTTAATCTCAATCGAAATAAACCAGGCTCCAAATCGGAAGGGGAGAGATTACATCTTCCTCTCCTGCCTTTGCGAGACGTGGTGGTCTTTCCTTACATGGTCGTGCCTTTGTTCGTGGGGCGAGAGCAATCCATCAAGGCTCTCGAACATGCGATGAATTTAGAAAAAAGTATTTTCCTCGCGACCCAGATTGACCCCAAGATTGACGACCCGAGTGAAAAAGATATCCATCGCATCGGAATCATTGGAAGCGTGCTTCAGCTTCTCCGGCTGCCAGACGGCACAGTTAAAGCCCTGGTCGAAGGCAAGGCCCGTGCTCGGGTTTTACAGTATATGCCTCATCAGGATTTCTTTTTTGTCGAAACCGAATTGCTGGTTGAAATCCAGGAAAATCAGTCCGAGATCGAAGCCCTTTGCCGAAGCGTGATATCCGCGTTTGAATCATATGCCAAGGTCAACAAGAAGATACCGGCAGAAGTTGTGCAGACAGTCAATTCCTTGACCGATCCTTCCAAGCTGGCCGATACTGTGGTGGCTCACCTTAATATCAAAACCGCTGACAAACAGAATCTCCTGGAGCTCGTGAATCTACCCAAGCGATTGGAAAAGCTGTATGAGCTCATGCGTCAGGAAGTGGAGGTCATGGAGATCGAACAGCGCATCAAGGGCCGGATTAAGAAACAGATGGAGCAGACCCAGAAAGAGTACTACCTCCATGAGCAGATGCGGGCCATCCAGAGTGAGATGGGTGAAAAAGACGATCTCATGAATGAAATCCAGGAGCTGGAGAAGCTCCTGGCTAAAAAACGCCTCTCCCGTGAAGCCAAAACCAAGGTGGCCCATGAGATTAAGAAACTCAAAATGATGTCACCCCAGTCAGCCGAAGCCACGGTGGTTCGCAATTATATTGACTGGATCCTTTCTTTGCCTTGGTACGAGCGCACAAGGGATATCATGGATATTAAGGAGGCCGAGCGTATCCTGGAAGAAGATCACTACGGCCTCAAAAAACCCAAAGAGCGTATCCTGGAGTACCTGGCCGTTCAGAAGCTGGTTAAGAAGATAAAAGGCCCCATCCTCTGCTTTGTCGGACCCCCGGGGGTAGGCAAAACCTCTCTTGCCACCTCAGTGGCTCGCGCTACCGGACGCCACTTTATCCGATTTTCTTTGGGCGGTGTTCGGGATGAGGCCGAAATCAGAGGACATCGGCGGACGTATATCGGCGCCCTGCCAGGGAAGATCATTCAGAGTTTGAGAAAGGCCAAGTCCAACAACCCGGTCTTTTGCCTAGATGAGGTGGATAAAATGAGCATGGACTTCCGTGGCGACCCTTCGGCCGCCCTTCTGGAAGTCCTGGATCCGGAACAGAACCACGCTTTCAATGATCATTACCTTGATCTTGACTATGACCTTTCACAGGTCCTCTTTATCACCACGGCCAACACCCTTTATTCCATCCCCTCGCCCCTGCAGGACCGGATGGAAATCATCCGCCTTCCGGGATACCTTGAGGACGAAAAGCTCAATATCGCCAAGCAGTTCCTGGTCAAGAAACAAATCGAGAATAATGGCCTCAAAGAAAGTAATATCCATTTTTCGGATCGGGCCATCCTGCAGATTATCCGCCGTTACACCCGCGAGGCTGGCGTCAGGAGTCTGGAGCGCGAAATTGCGTCCATCTGCCGTAAGGCGGCCAGGGCCGTGGTGAAGGATCCGGACAGGAAGCAGATCAGGATCACGGCCAAGAATGTCTTTCAATATCTAGGCGTGCCCAAGTTCCGCTATGGTATGGCTGAAGAGCGGGATGAAATCGGTCTGGCTACAGGTCTGGCCTGGACCGAGGTCGGTGGTGAAATCCTGATGACCGAGGTGGTTATCATGCCAGGCCGGGGCCAGCTTACCCTGACCGGACATCTGGGGGACGTTATGAAGGAATCAGCTCAGGCGGCTCTGTCCTACGTCCGTTCCAGGGCAGCCCAATTGGGCCTGGCTGAAAAATTCTACCGCAAGGTGGATATTCACGTGCACGTGCCCGAGGGAGCCATTCCCAAGGATGGGCCGTCGGCCGGAATTACCATTACCACGGCCATTGTCTCGGCCTTGATCAAGAAGCGGGTCCACCGGGATATTGCAATGACCGGCGAGATAACGCTCAGAGGCCGTGTCCTGCCCATTGGCGGCCTTAAAGAAAAAACCATGGCCGCTCACCGCAGCAATATTAAGACCGTTCTTATCCCAAAGGAAAATGAGAAGGATATTAAGGAAATCTCACCCCAAGTCTTGAAGTCGGTCAAACTCATCCTGGTGGAACACATGGATGAAGTCCTCCAGCACGCCGTCATACTTAAGGAAGGCGAAACTCTCTTTGTCGAGCCTGAGGTTGAAACCGAGCCAGCCTTTCTGCCTTCAGAAACTGAGACAGGACCGGAGATAACGGCGCACTAGCCTTTCCTGATCGATTTTGTCTTGACACTGTGAATGAACAGCCATAGAGTGTCAAATACACGGGCGGGTAGCTCAGATGGGAGAGCATCGGCCTTACAAGCCGGGGGTCACAGGTTCAAATCCTGTTCCGCCTACCAGAAAGGCAAGTAGTTCCAATTTCAGGGGATGTAGTGAAGTGGTTCAACACGCCGGCCTGTCACGCCGGAGATCGCGGGTTCAAATCCCGTCGTCCCCGCCAAATAATTTCAAGGGGTTAGCTAATATTAGTTGATCCCTTTTTCATGCAATAAAATCAATTCCCCACATTATTCCCAACAAAGCGCCATAGTTTTACGAGCTAGTATAGATGTATTTCTGTGTAGCTCGTGGAATCCAGATAGGATAAATTATGGCTCATCACGAATTTGCGTACTTGATGAGAAGTACCTAATTATTCTTCTATAAAAAATCTCCAGGACAGTTTGTCAAGGAGGAACGCCGAAGGAGTAGCGTCCTTGACAAGCACCTGGAGAAATACAATCGGAGCGCGGCTTGGAAGAAAAAGGGAGCAATGTGGCAGAATTCTGCTATTTGTGGAAATTTATAATCAATATTCAACGACTGCATCAGCTAAATTCTTTTTTCTTTCAAGCCATTAACTACCGGTCTTAAATCAGAAGTCCGCAAAAACTAGAAGAACCATAATTATCTTTGAAATCCATCGCGTTGGAAGTTTGATGATAAAAGCTATTGTGAGAAACTTAGTTTATCTGTCAGACTTATCACAGATTTTCGAGCTGGCTGATATTTTTAGGTTTCTATTGACGATCCCAGGTCTGAAGAATGGCTGGCAAGAGAACCTTCGCCTAAGAAATCAGATTGTTCGCCTTAATAAATAATTTTCATTTTTCTAATATCCAATCCATTTCTTTTTTGATATGGTCACTCCCACATAGGCTCAGAAAAAACCGACTTTGTAAGGGTCAAGATACAGGGACGGAAAATCACGGATCTGAAACAGACCGCCGGCTTTCCCTCCTTTATTGGTTTTTAAATAGATTCGAAACTAGAAAATGAGATATCAGATATGAATGAATCAAAATCGGGGATTCCATACCGAACTCTGGGACATACTGGGGAACTTGTATCCATAGCAGGTTTGGGCGGTTATCACATCGGTATCCAGACAGACGAAATCGACAGTATTCGCCTGATACGAACCGCCATCGATAACGGGATTAATTTCATGGATAACAGTTGGGACTACAATGAGGGTATCAGCGAAATCCGCATGGGAAAAGCGTTAAAGGATGGGTATAGGGACAAGGTCTTTCTAATGACCAAGATTGACGGGCAGACCAAGAAATCGGCCGCAGAGCAGATCGACGAATCACTTTCGCGGTTCAAACTCGACATGATCGATCTTGTGCAGTTTCACGAAGTTATCCGTATGTCGGACCCGGATCGTATATTTGGCCCTGGCGGCGCGATCGAAGCGGCCGTGGAAGCAAAGCAGGCAGGCAAGATAAGATATATCGGATTTACCGGACACAAGAGCCCGGACATTCACCTGAAAATGTTGGATACCGCCGATAAAAACGGGTTCCTGTTCGATACCGTTCAGATGCCGTTGAATATCATGGACGCGCACTATCAGAGTTTCCAGAAACGCGTATTGCCGGTGTTGGCAAAGAAAAACATCGGCGTGATCGGGATGAAACCAATGTGTGCAGGGAGAGTGTTCACCACAAACATTGTTACCGCGATGGAATGCCTGCACTACTCAATGAACCTGCCTGTCAGCGTGGTGGTGGCCGGCTGCCAGAATTTTGAAATCCTTCAGCAACTGATCGATGCGGCCAGAGATTATCGCCCCATGAGCGAGGAGCAATGTTTCGAATTGGTGGAAAGAACCGCCGAGGCCGCTGCCGGCGGCGTTTTCGAACCTTACAAAACCGGGACGGATTTCGACGCCACTGCCCGAAATCCACACTGGTTAGGATTTTGACAGTTAAAAGTTCTATTGATATTGCGATTAAGATAACCTGCGAAATATGGGGAATTTAATAAAAGTCCAACAGACAAATCAAAGGTTTTTCTGGTTACCGATATTTCAAGGTTTTGGTAGATATCCGAAGGGGCACCAGGGTGAAACCGTCGGGCAGCACCTTTTTATATTTTTCTTTATAGGGCATGATGCGATCTGCAAATTCGTGCCAGAAAATAACTACCTTTGAGTCCGAGTTATCCACAATGTATTCAATCTCCGGCGGTTTCATGCGATATCCGATCATGACAAGCCCTACCTGGAGATATTGAAGGGCATTGCCAACTTCATCATACTCGGGCATGTTATAAGTCATCAGGGCCACCTGATTACCGGGCCTGAGTCCCATATCATACAGGCGGCTGGCCAGGGCACGGGCCCTCTCACGCAGCTGGCCGTAGGTCATGGAGCGCTCCGGGCCGATAACTGCGGTCTTGTCAGGGTTATTACCGGCATGAATCTCGAGAAAATTCGGCGGTTTAGGCCTTGCTTCAGCTTCTGACATACCATCTCCTTTGCAATGTTACGAGTAGAATATTATTTATCTTTGAAAAAAGCTAATCTAATTCCACGCAAAAAAAGGTTGCTCATAGTGTGCCACGCGCGTATTTTTACCCAGAATTGCCACTTCCCGGAATTGATAGATCAACGCAGCCGTTGGTGCTGCAATCCAGCTATTTCCCACTGGCATGAGTAAAACGGGATTCCTGCTCTCCGGGATTTCCTCAAGTATTGGTGCATCGTTACGCAAAAACTCCGCTATCGGGATGCGATGAATAGATTCTACTTCTGCGGGATTTGGCGTGAGATCCACACCGGGACCTCCCCAAACCACAACTGGTGTGACGGTAAAACCCGAACGCGTGGTAAAATCATCCAGACGTCCGATCACTCTATCGTGACGCAGTTTTAGGCCCACTTCTTCTGCAAGTTCCCTCAGTGCCGTATCCTCCGGACTCTCACCTGCATCCATGCGTCCTCCGGGAAATGCCCACGGACCTGGCGGCATGTTCCCTCCTCCTAAGAGTTTTATGATTCTCCTTGAATAACGGAATTAAAAGTAGGAAATATCAGATGTTAAGAAAAAATTAACTTTTGTTAATCTTATAAAATTTATTTGAAATTTAATTGACATATAAAAAAACAGGCGATAGCTTAGCTTGGCAAGGGAAAATGATAGGCCAGATAAAAACACAAACATTGTCTTCTACAGGGGACAGCAATACGACGCGTAAAGGAATAACAAAAGGCACCAAGCGGGTGCGGGAACTCCTGATTCGGGACGAGGTCAGGCAAAAGCGGGAAGAGTTCATGCTGGAGCAGGCCCGGGAGATAGTGGCCAAAGAGGGGCTGCACACCTTGACTCTGCCCCGCTTAGCAGAACGCAGTGGATATTCAAAGCCCACCATCTATAAGTACTTCCCGACCCAGGAGGACCTGATCGTCGCATTGGCGGTGCAGTCCGCGTCCATTCGCGCTTCATATTACGAAAGAGCCATCACTTTCCAAGGCAGACCTCGGGAAAAGCTTTACGGCCTCGCACTCTTGAACTTCGGTCCTCTCCACTTTTACCTTCGTGAAGTACTCGACGTGCATATCAATCGCCTAAACCAAAAGGCTTCGCCGGTGCGACAAAAAGAGCTTTTTGAAAACGAGAATCGTATTGCGGAGATCATGGCCGGGATCATCCGGGAAGCGGTTGAAATTAGCGATCTAACGCTTCCTGAAAACACGGATGAATACCAAATTCTCTTCACCCTGAATTCGACGATCCTTGGGAGTTATGTGATAAGGGAATCTGATTCACAAGCTTACAAAAAGTGGTTTGACCGGAAACGGATCTGGCCCGGCGACGTTGGCCGAATTTTTCTGGATGGCATCGGCTGGCGGCCACTCAGTAGTGAATGGGATTACAGCGCAAGCAGAAAACGCTTTCTTATGGAAGTCTTCCCGGAATTATTGACTGATGAAGGCGCCGCGGAGAAATCCACGGTGTAAATTTCCCCCCAATTTAATAAGGAGTGCCTAATGAAAGCTTTAAGAACACCTGATGAACGATTTGAAAACCTGCCGGATTATCCTTTTAAGCCACATTACGTGGAGGTTCCGGACGGTGAAGGCGGTACTTTGCGTATACACTACGTGGATGAAGGACCAGCCGACGCGGTCGAAACCTTGCTCCTGATGCACGGAGAACCATCCTGGTCCTTCCTGTATCGAAAAATGATCCCCCTCTTTCTCGAGGCTGGCCATCGAGCTGTGGCCCCGGACCTGGTTGGTTTCGGGAAATCCGATAAACCGGCCAACCGCAACGATTACACATACAACCGGCACGTGGCATGGATGCACGCCTGGTTGGAAAGCGTGGGCCTGGGCGATATCACGTTATTCTGCCAGGATTGGGGCTCTCTCATCGGGCTCAGGTTGGTGGGGGAAAAACCGGAGCTGTTCAGCCGTGTGGTGGTGGGCAACGGCGGCCTGCCCGCCGGGGGCGGCCAGGCATCCGAGGCGTTCCTTAACTGGCAGAAATTTTCACAGACCGTACCGGTCTTTGAAACGGGCAACATCATGAGCAATGCGCTCGTAAATCCCACGCCGGAAATACTCGCGGCCTATGACGCGCCCTTCCCGGACCAGTCCTATGTTGAAGGCGCCAGAATTTTTCCTTCGCTGGTTCCCACCAGTGACGACGACCCGGCTCTACCAGCGAACCAAAAGGCCTGGGAAGTACTCTCCAGGTTTGAAAAGCCTTTTCTGACCGCCTTTTCCGACGGCGATCCAGTAACGGCCGGGGGTGAAAAAAATCTTCAGAGGATGATCCCCGGCGCAAAGGGCCAGCCGCATACGATTATAAAAGGCGCGGGCCACTTTCTACAGGAAGACAAGGGCGAGGAACTGGCCAGAGTAATCCTGGATTTTATCAAACAGACTCCCGCGAAGGAGTCCTGAAATGAGCCATCAAGAAGATTTTAAAGGCGTGATCGGACGCACCCATGCGGAATCCACCCCCTGGTGGCCCGAGCCGAAACGGTCGGTAGACAACAGTCCAAACCTAGTGGTGATCCTGTTCGACGATACTGGCTTTTCCCACTTCGGCTGCTACGGCTCGACCATCGAAACGCCGAACATTGATCGCTTGGCCGCTGGTGGATTGCGGTTCACCAACTTTCACACCACGACGTTGTGCTCGCCTACGAGGGCCTGCCTGCTCACCGGTCGCAACCACCATACCGTGGGCATGGGGACGGTTTCCAACATCAGCAGCGGCTTCCCGAACATGCGGGGCTATATCACGCCGCACGCCGCCACCATTGCCGAGATGCTGCGGGAAGAAGGTTACGCCACATTTGCCTCGGGTAAGTGGCATTTGGCCCAGACCCAGGACACCTCGACCGCCGGTCCGTTCGACCAGTGGCCCATACAGCGCGGCTTTGACCGGTACTATGGCTTTTTAGAGGGTGAAACCGACCAGTTCTACCCGCAGCTGACCTACGACAATCATTATGTTGATCCACCTTATGGTCCTGAAGAGGGCTATCACGTCACCGAGGATCTCGTTGATCGCTCCATGGAGTTCATCCGCGATCTGAAATCCGTGCGACCGGACCGGCCGTTCTTCCTCTACCTGGCCTTCGGCGCGACCCACTCTCCGCACCAGGCGCCTCGTGAGTTCATTGAGAAATATCGTGGCCGTTTTGACGCCGGCTGGGACATTATCCGGGAAGAGTGGTATAAACGTCAGCTGGAAATGGGCATCATTCCGGAGGGTACGGAACTGGCCCCCAGGAACCCTGGCGTGCGGCCGTGGGACGACCTTTCCGAAAACGAGAAGCGATTCGCGCTTAGACTCCAGGAAGCCTTTGCCGGTTTCCTAGACCACACCGACCATCACATCGGACGGCTGGTCTCCTTTCTGGAGGAAATGAGCGAACTCGACAATACCATCATCGTCCTGCTTTCGGACAACGGCGCCAGTCAGGAAGGCGGTCCGACCGGTCTGATGGATGAGATGAAGTATTTTGTCGGCATGCCCGAGGACGTGGATGCGATCCAATCCCGACTCGATGAGATCGGTGGACCGCACAGCCATTCAAATATTCCATGGGGTTGGTCCCAGGCCGGGAATTCGCCGCTCAAATGGTATAAACAGAACACCTTTGGAGGGGGCGTACGCGACCCGCTGATCATCCACTGGCCGCCACGCGTTAAAGACCGGGGCGGCATCCGAGGCCAGTTCCATCATGTCATTGACGTTGTGCCGACCATTCTTGAACTGCTTGATATTGAGCCATCAGACACGTACCGCGGCTATAACCAGATACCCATTGCCGGCACGTCCATGGCCTATACCATTGACGCGCCGGATGAAAAGACCCGCAAGGGCCCACAGTATTTCGAGATGATGGGACATCGGGGTATCTGGGCCGACGGATGGAAGGCCGTGACCTATCACAAACGCGGTGAGCCTTTCAGCGATGACGAGTGGGAGTTGTATCACCTGGACGAAGATTTTTCAGAATGCCGCAACCTGGCTGTTGAAAACCCGGAAAAACTCAGGGAAATGATTGACCTGTGGTGGATTGAGGCCAGCCGTCATGGGGTGCTGCCTCTTGATGACCGGAGGGAACTATTCGCGGTTACCAGGCTCCGCCCCGGCTCGCTGCATGCCCGCGGTCATTATGTCTATTACCCGCCTATCTCCCATGTACCCTCCGCGGCATCACCGGGATTGGGTACCCGTAATTGGGTCATGACCGCAGAGGTCGAACGGCCCGACGCGTCTGCTAACGGGGTGCTGGTAGCGCATGGCACACAGAACACGGGATTCAGCTGGTACATCAAGGATGAACAAATGGTGTTCGACAGTAACGTCTTTACCGACCACCACGTAGTCAGGTCCGAGCAAAAAGTGCCTGTGGGGCCAAGTACGCTCGGTGTACGTTTCACGTGGAACGACCAAAAAGGAACCATGACCCTCTTGATCAACGGAAACGAATGCGGCTCGATGGAAGTGCCGTCCACGGTGCGTACCTATACCACTGGTATGAGCATCGGGCGGGACAGCCTCTCGCCGGTTACCGACGATTACGAGGCGCCGTTTCCGTTTTCAGGAACGATCCGCCGGGTTGAGGTGAATATGCAGCCATTCCGGTCACGGTCCGAGGCGCGGGAGGACGCCGAGATCAGGCATCGAACCGAGATGGTCAGACAGTAGAGGTGGCTGGTTAGTAAAAGATGTTCCGTGAGAAGGCATAAAGCGAACAACGAGAAGGATATCAAACCTCTTAATCATCCTTTTTTACGAGGACCAACATGGCTGAAAATTATGTAGAAAAAGAAACCGGAATGAATGAAGTGGGCAGAATTCCAGAAGGTTTCGTCTATCGGGATCAAAGCAAACGGTATCCCTGGTGGGTCAAGTCCGTGGATAAAATCACCACACAAGTGGACGAATCCATCATGGAAAAGCCAAGAGGAAATGTTATCAATTGGTTTGCTCGGCAACCAGCCGAGTACCGAGACGAAATTGCAGCTTCAGGTAAGGCCAATTACTCACGGAGAGTACAGAACAACGAACCGGGAGCGCGCCTTCAGGATGTTGCCTTACACCAGGCGGCTTCGTCCTTCTGGTGGGCTGGCGCCAAAATGAATGGCGAGATTCCACAGGGTTCCATTATGGAACTAGTGAATCTCTCCCGTAGCAAGATGTGCGTGAGCCCGGATGATTTCGATGTCATACCCTGGGAAGGGACTCCTGAAGAAGCTTCTGACATGGTCGAAGCGGCAGGC